>JBAUMA010000503.1:0-1532 GCA_049578485.1 Specibacter sp. | reverse complement strand
TTCCAAGCGGCCTTGAAGCCCGTGGCCCCCAGCAGCGGAATGGTGTCGGTGCAGCTTTCGGGGACCTTTTCATCAAGTGCCCGGGTGGCCTCGTCAACGGCGTCCTTGGCCATGACCCGGTAGGTGGTGAACTTGCCACCGGCCACCACCACGAGCCCCGGGACGGGATGGGCGACGACGTGTTCCCGGGAAAGTTTCGCCGTCGAGTCGTTTTCCCCCGCCAGCAGCGGGCGCAGGCCCGCATAGACGCCTTCCACGTCTTCCCGGGTGAGCGGGCGCTTGAGGACCTTGTTGACGTGGCCCAGCAGGTAGTCGATGTCGGCGCTGGTGGCGGCCGGGTGTGCCTTGTCCAGTTTCCAATCGGTGTCGGTGGTGCCGATGATCCAGTGCCGGCCCCACGGAATGACGAACAACACCGACTTTTCGGTGCGCAGGATCAGCCCCACGGTGGATTGGAACCTGTCCCGGGGCACCACCAGGTGGATGCCCTTGGAGGCGCGCACCTTCAGCTGGCCCCTGTCGGTCACCATGGCCTGGGTTTCATCCGTCCAGACTCCCGTGGCGTTGATGACCTGCTTGGCACGGATTTCAAATTCGCTGCCGTCCTCCTCGTTGCGCACCTTGGCGCCCACCACCCGCTCCCCCTCGCGCAGGAACGCGACCACCTTGGTCTGGTTGACGGTGTGGGCGCCGAAGCTGGCGGCCGTGCGAATCACATTGGCCACGAGCCGGGCGTCGTCCACCTGGGCGTCGTAGTAGCGGATGGAGCCGATCATGGCGTCATCCTTCAGGCTGGGTGCGGCCCGCAGGGTCCCACGCCGGGACAGGTGCTTGTGCATGGGCACGCCGCGGCTGTTGCCGCTGGTGAGCCCCAAGGTGTCGTAGAGCAGGATGCCGGCGCCCACATAGGGCCGTTCCACAAACCGTTTCGTCAGCGGGTACAGAAACGGCACGGGCCGCACCAGGTGCGGGGCGATCCGCTGGATCAGCAGACCGCGCTCCTGCAGGGCCTCCTGGACCAGGGCAAAGTCAAGCATTTCCAGGTATCGGAGCCCGCCATGGATCAGCTTTGACGAGCGCGACGACGTCCCGGCGGCCCAGTCGTTGGCCTCCACCAGGCCCACGCTCAGACCGCGGGTGGCCGCATCAAGGGCCGCGCCGGCACCCACCACGCCGCCGCCGACGACGAGGATGTCCAGTTCCTTGCCCGGTTCGGTGGTGGATCGCAGTGCCGCGAGGTTGGCCTCGCGGGCGGCAGGACCCAGATTGCCGTTGGGGTGGGGTGTTACAGGCATTGTTCGGACCTCCGGGAGAGACGACCAGCTGACACTCAAAACCATACGCGTTTGCCGCCGGGAAAGGCAGGGGCGAATTTGACGGTCCAGGGCACGCCTTTAAGCACCAATGCCCCGCTCCACACCGGGAACGGGGCACCTGCACAAGGAAGAACTAGGGGGAAACCAGCACTTCGACGCGCTGGAATTCCTTCAGGTCCGAATAGCCGGTGGTGGCCATCGAACGGCGCAGGGCGC
>JBAUMA010000502.1:0-5830 GCA_049578485.1 Specibacter sp. | reverse complement strand
CTCCAAGCTGCTGACCCAGCTCACCTCCGGCACCGCCCCTGATGTCTTTTATGTCGGTGACGACTACATCGGCAAATTTGTCTCCGCCGGGGTCCTGATGGACCTGAGCAGCGTGGTCGACGGCGCGGATGCCAAGGTCAAGCTGGCCGACTTCAACGCGGCCCTGTTCGGCGCCGGCAAGACGGACAAGGGCCTGTTCGCCCTGCCCAACGACTGCAACCCGGACGTGTTCTGGTTTGACAAGAAAGCGTTGGCCGCGGCCGGCATCACCGAAAACCCGGCCGAGCTTGCGTCCGCCGGCAACTGGACCATAGAGACGTTCCTGTCCATGTGCGCCAAGCTGGCCGCCAAGGGCATGACCGGGGCCATGTTCTGGAACTACTGGTCCACCCACTGGAGCTGGGTCGCTGCCAACGGCGGCAAGGTCTTCGACGACGCAGGCAAGTTCGTCCTCCCGCAGGATCCAACAAGCGTCGCCGCGATCGAGTCGCTGGCCGAGGGCTTCAAGAACAAGTCCTTCACGGTTGCCGACACCCTGCCCGACGGTTCCGGAGCCGACAGCTTGTTTGTCTCGCACAAGGCCGGTTTCTACGTCCAGGGCCGCTACGGCATCGCCACGGCCGAACAGTCCGGCACCAAGGACGACTACGACATCGCCCCCTGGCCCACCGCGTCCGGCAAGCCGGGCCCGTCCGGCGTCGCCGCGTCGTACCTGGTCATCAACGCCAAGACGAAGGCGCCCGCCGCGGCCAAATCCTTCGTGGGTGATTTCCTCAGCGCCAAGGGCCAGACCCTGCGCCTGGCCGACGGCGGCAACGCCGTACCTTCCGTCAAGGGCGCCGACTCCGTAGTCCTGGGCGGCAACTACCCCGTCCACGCAAAGTCGTTCCTCGAGATGACCGACACCGGCTTTGAAGACTTCCCGCAAGAAGCCAAGGTCCCCGGCCTGTCCTCCGACGTCAGCACGGCCATGCTCACCATGTACCAGGGCAAGGCCAACCCCGCCGACACCATCGCCGCAGTGGCCAAACTGATGGAAAAGGCGGTTTGACACCGTGACCGCACTCCTGACCAAACCGGTGGCCACGGGCACCGGACTGGTGGACCGCAAGGAGGCCGCCTGGCGCAAACGCGACCGCAGGTGGGGACTGGTCTTCGTCAGCCCACAACTGATCGGCATGATCGCCTTCGTGCTGCTGCCCTTCGCCGTCGGCCTGGTCCTGGCGTTTGCCCAATGGGACGGGCTGACCGACCTCAGCTGGGTCGGGTTCGCCAACTTCCAGGCCCAACTGGCCGACCCCATCTTCCTGCGCTCCATCCTGAACACCTTGGGCCTGGCCATGATCACGGTGCCGGTGGGACTGGCGCTGTCACTGCTGGTCGCCGTGGCCCTTGACCGGCTGCGAGGACGCACCGGCTACCTGCTGCTCTACTTCGCTCCGGTGATGACCAGCTCCATCGCAGTCTCCCTGGTGTGGCAGCAGATCCTGCGGGCCGACGGTCCGCTCAACGAGGCCTTCACCAAGGTCTTCGGAATCCCCGGCCCGGACTGGCTCGGCGATCCCCGCTTTGTGCTGCTCGCCGTGAGCATCGTAACCATCTGGTCCTCCATGGGCCTGAACGTCATCATCTTCCTGGCCGGCCTGCAGGGCATCAATCCGAACGTCCTCGAAGCCGCCAAGGTGGACGGGGCCGGGCCGCTGCGCACCATGCTGTCGATCCGTCTTCCGTTGCTCTCACCGGTGGTGTTCTTCTCCACCGTGGTGGCCGTGATCAGCTCCTTCCAGACGTTCGACGTCGTCTTCATTCTGACCAAGGGCGGGGGACCGGAGAACTCGGCCCGGACCATTGTCTACCAAATCTATGACGAGGGTTTCGTCCACTTCCAATTCGGTATGGCCAGCGCCGCGTCCATCATCCTGCTGGTCCTGACCCTGGTCGTCACCGCGGTGCAGCTGGGCCTGCAGCGCCGATTCGTGCACTACGAAAGCTGAGACAAATGGCTACTTCCCTGCAACAACGACCGGCCCGCATCGTCAGGCTGTCGCCCCGGCGGCGTCCGGCGCGCAGCCTCAAAATGTCCCGGATCATCTTGCACGTGCTGCTGGCCGTGGGCGGCTTCCTCATGGTGGCACCGTTCCTGTGGATGCTGTTGACGTCTTTCAAGTCCCTGCCGCAAATCCTGGCCAACCCCCTGGGGCTGTTCCCGGCACCGTGGAACTTCGAGAACTATGCGGCGGCCTGGAATGCCGCCCCGTTCGGCCTGGCCTACTGGAACAGCATCTACATTTGCGTGCTGACCGTGGCCGGCACCATCCTTACCGCCTCGATGGCCGCATATGCCTTTGCCCGGATCGAGTTCAGGGGCAGCAAGTTCCTGTTCATCATGTTCCTGGCCACCCAAATGGTCCCGCAGCAAGTCACGATCGTGCCGCTGTACATGATCTTTTCGAAGCTGGGCTGGGTGGACACGCACCTGGCACTCATCATCCCGGCCGTGCTGTGCAACCCGTTCGCCGTGTTCCTGGTGCGCCAGTTCATCCGCTCGCTGCCCGTGGAACTTGAAGAAGCGGCCCGCCTGGATGGCGCCGGCCGCTGGCGGATCCTGTTCAGCATTGTCATGCCGAACATCAAGCCCGGCCTGGCAGCCTTGTCGATCGTGGTGGCACTGGGCGCCTGGAACAACTTCTTCCTGCCCTTGATCGTGCTCAACAGCGAAAACCAGTTCACGGTTCCCCTGCTCCTGTCGCAATTCACGGGCCAGTACGGCGGCATCAACTACTCGCTGGTCATGGCGGCGTCAGCGATCTCGATCGTGCCGATGCTCATCGCCTTCCTGATTGGCAACCGCCGCATCCTGAACTCGATGGCCATGTCCGGAATGGGCGGCTCCTGATGGAGTCCTGGCCCGGCGCCGGGGCGTTCATCGACCTCGACGCCGTGCCGCTGACCGACAGGGGCTCTCGCCTGCTGATTTTCGCCCGCCCCGACGGCGGCCTTCGGATCGCCGGGGCGGTCTACGAACGCCACGCGGACCGGTGCACGCACCTGCGTCGTCTCGCCGTGGAGGACGCCGGTGGAGGGCAGCTGCCCATCACCGACGTCGGGCCCGAAGGAATCACCTTTGCCGGCGGGGCGGCGTCACTGACGTTTGTCGACGCGGACACGCTGAGCATCGGTGTTTCCGACGACGGCGCACCGGTCACCGTGCTGCTTGAAGCGTTTGGGATGGACGACGACGGCCGGCCCGCCGCCGAAGTGGACGGCGCACCGGTCCGCTGGAGCAGCACGGAAGGCCCTGACACCATGAATGCCCCCAGCATTGTGCTCCACCCCGGCGGCAGCGTGAGCGTGCGCATTGGCGGGGATGTCCGGCAGGGACCGCAGTCGGGCAGCCACGGCCAGTACCTCGCTGAGGCGACCGCCCGCTGGCAGGATTGGTTTGCCAAGCTGCCCGCTGTCCGGGACACGGACCGCGAAATGGCCCGCTACGCGTGGTGGCTGTTGGCGAGCAACATTGTCAGGCTGGCCACGCACCCGGACATCGAGGCCGTGGTCCCGTCCAAACAGGGCTACGTTGCCGCCTGGCAGTGGGACTCCTACTTCATCAGCTTCGGCCTGCGCCACGGTGATCCGGAGCTCGCGGCGGACCAGCTGCGGCTGTTCTTCGCCGAACAGGCGCCCGACGGCGGCCTGCCCGACGTGGTTCACGACGGCGGCACGCTGGCCCGCGTGGCCGACATGCCGCCGGGGGACCTGGCCACGCTGGCCCGGATCCACGGGGCGGACTCGCCCATGGTCACCGAGGCTGACATGCCCATCACGAAACCGCCGCTGGCCGCGTGGGCGGCCCGCGCCGTCGACCAGGTTGCGGGCACGACTGTGCAGGCCGAGCTCAAGGGTGGGCTGGACCGCCTCCACCGCTGGTGGTTTGCGAGGCCCTCCCCGGACGGCCTGCCCGGCTACGAGCACGTCTATTCCTCCGGCCTGGACGATTCCCCTCTCTTCGACGACGGTGGCCCGGTATTCGCGCCCGACCTGCCCAGCTACCTCGTCATGGCCCTGGATTCGATGGCCGCACTGGCCGACGACGGGGGCGACGTCGTGGAGGCGGCGGCCCAGCGCTCCCTGGCCGCGGAAACGACGGAACGGCTGGTTGCGAAGCGCTTCGATGCGGACCTGGGACAATTTGTGGCGTTGACCCCGGCCGGCACGCGGACAACGCTCACCCCGTTTGCGTTGATGCCGCTGCTGACCGGCAGGTTGCCCGAATCCGTGCTTTCAAGTGTGCAGGAATCGCTTGCGGCACCCGGAAAACTCGGGGCGCCCCATCCGCTGCCCACTGTTGCTTTGGGCGAGCCGGAGTTCGACGCCGACAAGATGTGGCGCGGCCCCGTGTGGCTGAACGTGAACTGGCTGGTGATTCAGGGGCTGCTGCGCAGCAGCCTCAATGCCGAAGCCGCGGACCTGGCCGAGCGGACCGTCCGGATGGTGCGGGAGAGCGGCGGCATCCACGAGTACTGGAACCCGCTGACCGGGGCCCGTGCGGCCGGTGCCACCACCGGGTTCGGGTGGTCGGCGGCATTGTTCCTGGACTTGGCCGTCTGGTTGGCGGCAAGGGAGCACTAGCCCGTACTGACCATTGTTGAGTTGGTGGTTGCGCCGAGTTCTGCGGCCAAGGCCCGCACTCGGACCTGGATGTCGTCGCGGACCAGGCGCATTCGCTCCAGGCCTTCGATGCCGCGTTTGGAGGGTTCGTCGGTGTCCCAGTTGCGGATCTCGATCCCCGGAACCGCGTCCACCACGGCCTCGCTGCCGAGGGTGATGATCAACTGGACGTTGGCGAGCATGTCCACTGTGATGGCCTTGGTTTGTTCGCCGCTGACGTTTATCCCCAGCTCTGCCAGGGACTCAACGGACTGGGCATTCAGGGCTGCGCCGGGTTTGGTGCCGGCCGTGTGGACGGTGACGGCATCTCCGGCGACGTGGCGCATAAGTCCGCCGGCCATCAGGGACTTGCCACCGTTCTTCACGCACACGAACAGGACACCTGGTTTGGTCGTCATGGCGGGTTCTTCCTTCAGCCGTGGGAGTGGAAGTGATGCCGCACGTCCAGGGTGGGGATGCCGATCAACACGGGTTCCGGGGCGGCTCAGCAGGATGAGGCCGCCTCGCCCTGGCCCGGGCTGGTTGCAGTGGGGGTGTCGCAGCTGCCGCCCAGATCCGTGGAGCAGACGCCGGTTTTGGGCAGCTCGAGATGGACCTGGTCCGCGGCGCCCTGGTCTCCGGCCAGGGCGGCGACTATGGAACGGACTTGCTCGTAGCCGGTGGCGAGCAGGAAGGTTGGGGCGCGGCCGTAGGACTTCATCCCGGCAATGTAGAAGTCCTTGTCCGGGTGGGCCAGGACCTTGGCGCCGTGGGCAGGGACGGTGCCGCAGGAATGGAATTCGGGATCGATCAGCGGTCCGAGTTCCCTGGGTGCTTCCACAATCGGGTCAAGTTCCAACCGGATTTCGCGCAGGATGTCCAGGTCAGGGCGGAACCCGGTGGCCGGGATCAGCAGGTCCACCTCCAGCGTCACGTCCCCGTTCGGGGTGGTGCCGGTGACAGTCAGGCCCTGGTCCGTGGTGGTGAAGGAGGTGTGCAGTTCGATGTTCCCGTCCTCGACCAAGCCGCGCAGCCGGGTCCCGAGCTGGCCGCGGGGCGGCAGTCCATCGAGGTCTCCTCCGCCGTAGAGGCGGGAGGCATCGGAGCCGCGGACGGCCCAGCTGACCCTGGTGCCGGGTTCGTTCTTGGCAAGCTGGCCCAGACTGATGAGGGTGTTGGCTGC
>JBAUMA010000501.1:0-24406 GCA_049578485.1 Specibacter sp. | reverse complement strand
AATTGGGACCGCACGAAGCATCGCGATTCAATGACCACATAGAGATCCGGCCAAGGCCCTTGTCCACCGCGAAGGAATGCAACCCATCTGCGTCTTCCAGGGTGAAGACTTCACCGGCGACATCGTTTTGGCCGATCATGGGCGTCAGCCCGATCTTGCGCCACAGGGATTCGGTGCCAAGATTCTGTCCCAGCGCCCTATAGAGCGCGGCCAACTGGTCGTGCGTGGCATTGGCTGCGTTGATTGAGGCCGTCAACATTGTGGTCCGTTCTGGTTTACTTCCCCCAAAGTCCATCGTCATGACGTTGACGCCAGCGAGATCAACCTTTGCAGCAAGCATGGCCGCCACAGCGCTTTGGCCTTCGGCCGTCAGTCCTGTTGGGGCGACGGGGAGTGTCAGCCATACGGACAAAGGCTTCTTCACTTTTAGCCGCTCAACCTGCAGTGCCGAAATGGCCTGGGCCCGGCGGGTCAATGCGGCCCTATCGTTAAGTCCGGTACCCTCCAGGTCTAAGTCGATGGTGGAGAGGTCGTATCGATCCACCACTGAGGCATAGGCGGCTTGCAATTGCTCTGGGTCGGTGCAAGCAGTGGAAAGTTCGTTGTTGGCTTGGCCGCCGAACGAAACTGCAACGGTTCCACCCTGTTGGCGGAGGCGGGCAATTCTCCGGTCGAGATCTAAGCTGGCACCAGCTGCTGCCATGGAATAGGCGGTGCCCCAACTTGGCTCGCATGGTTTGTCCTTGGCTGAAACTATGAAGGAGAGCACCACGGACTTTGCAGCATCGGACACAGGTGTTTCAAAGGAATAACTTGGGGTGACGGTCGCGTCCACGTAGCCGGCAAAGATCGCTGGCTCGTTCGAGGCCGCACGGGCGTCGTTGTATCGTCCCCAACCCACATAGACGCCTCCTGACAACAATGCCACCGTAACAATCAAGATTGTCAAACGTACCAAGGAAAGCTTCCGGCCCGGAAAGCGCTGAGACACTACGAAACCCCAATCAGTTTTGTGTTGCTGCACAGAGACCAGATAGACAGAAAAACCGTGCAGAAAAAATGCGGCCAGGGCCGCTTGCTGCATCAGCTTCACGTCCATGGTGGGACCGGCGTCATGTACGGGATTCCGTCCAAAATTTTTGCCAGCTTGCATTATCATAAGGGTACTTACACGCGTACGTTGACTGGGTCTCATACTATTTTCCAGTGCGCGGTTTTCACAGTGCGGTCCATATTGCACTTTCAATGGTGATACGGGGGATCGATGTCTGAGGTAATCGTTGCGTCGGCGGCAAGTAACGGCATGCCGCTGGTGAAGCCAATATCGATCGACGGCCAGCCAAATGAGTCTAGACAGGGACCGCGGCGTCAGTGGGGTGCTGAAAAGCGCTCAGAACCACTCTCGATCGTGCATCCTCGGCCCACGTCCCGCAAAATCACGCTGGGTCGTCTGGGCATCGTTGTCACCATCTCCGCGTGGCTGGCCTACCTGATCACCACGGTGCTTAAAGAGCTGGCGGACAACCCCAATTCAGGCTTCCGGTTTCAAATGGAAACGCTCTCCTACGTCCTTGTGGTGACATTCCTGACCTTCTCTGCCTTGATGTACCTCATGGCCCGACAGGGGGCGCTATACCGATTTAGGGATCATGCGCGCGTTCCACGCGGTGAACTGGACCGCCACTTCGTCAATTACGAGGACGGCATCACCGTGCTGGTTCCGTCATATGCGGAGGAAGTCCAAGTCGTCCGCGCCACGCTTTGGTCCGCGGCACTGCAGGAATTCCCCGACCTGAAGGTGGTGCTGTTGCTCGATGATCCGCCCACGCCCACAGATCCACTAACGACCCAACGGCTTGAAGCCACCCGTGCACTATCGGCGGAAATTTCTCACGAACTTGCCTACCCGGCCGCACGGGTCAATGACGCGTTGGCGACTTTTCGTGCGCGCGCCAACTCACAGGGGCCAGTGCCTTCAAGAGAGCTGGAAGCGGTTATCGCCGAATACGATTTCGCTGCCACCTGGCTTGAGAACATGGCTGCAGCCGAGGCCGTCTCCGACCACGTCGATGAATTCTTCGTGGACTTGGTCCTTATGGGGCTAGCCAGGGAGCTGCGACTGGTCCTGCTTGCCTTGGGTGCTGCTGCAATCCAGAACACCGGCCCCGACTTTGGTCGAGTGGAGCAGCTCTACCTACGCCTTACATGGATTTTCAATGTCAAGACTGAATATTTTGAACGGAAGGCATTTGCAAGCCTTTCCCATGAGGCCAACAAGGCTATGAACCTTAACGCTTATATCTCCTTAATGGGCGGGCGCTGGCGGCGGGAAATCACCGACGGCAGCGTGGTACTGCGACGCCGGGACGATGACGACGCCGGCGACGTTACCGATGTGATCGCCCCAGACACCTCCTACCTGTTGACTCTGGACGCGGATTCGCTGCTGCTACGCGACTACTGCCTGCGCCTGGTCTATTTCTTAGAATCTGCCGGCAATGAACGCGTGGCAGTTGCCCAAACACCGTATTCCTCTTTTCGCGGTGCACCGACCCGCATTGAACGGATCGCCGGGGCCAGCACCGACATTCAGCACATCCTGCATCAGGGAATGACCTACTACGGAGCAACGTTCTGGGTGGGCGCCAACGCGGTGATCCGCAAGTGCGCTCTAGAGGACATTGTGGAAACTGAGACCGTAGGAGGTTTTGAGGTCCGTACCTATATCCAGGACCGGACGGTGATTGAGGACACCGAGTCGAGTGTGGACCTTGGCACACATGGCTGGACACTGTCCAACTACCCGGAGCGGTTGAGCTACAGCGCCACTCCGCCGGATTTTGGTTCTCTTGTGGTTCAGCGGCGTCGGTGGGCTAACGGAGGACTCTTGATCCTCCCCAAGCTCTGGGCGCAGGTGCGTCGGCGCCGGCAGCTTCGTGAACCCATACTTCTTCGGGAACTGCTTCTGCGGGTCAACTACATGTCCTCTATCGCCTGGGCCAGCTTCGGCCTGCTGTTCCTGCTTGTCTACCCCTACGACAGCCGGCTCCTCAGCCCCCTGGTGTTTGTGGCCGCACTCCCGTACTTCCTGGCAATGGGTAGCGATCTACGCGACTGCGGCCACCGGTTCAGCGATATTTTTCGCATCTACGGGTTTAATCTGGTTCTGCTCCCAGTCAACCTCGCCGGTGTGCTCAAGTCTTTGCAACAGGCATTCACCGGCGACAAAATTCCATTCGTGCGCACCCCCAAGGTCAAGGACCGCACTGCCGCCCCCGCGCTTTACGTACTCGTGCCGTACCTGATTGTGGCATTCTCCTTGTTCACGCTTTGGCGAGATGCAAATGCCGGCAACTGGGGAAATGTGGCATTTGCCGCCCTGAACGCCATCCTGGCCGCCATTGCCATCCGCTCTTACATAGGAATCGGCAACTCGGTGGTTGACCTCAGTTTGGGCTTGGCCAACTGGCTGTATGTACGTCCACGCGTCCGCACGGTCCCGGTCGCACTAGTCGTGGCCAAAACAGCTGAAGAAATTGACTGGCAGGCACTGCTCTACCACGGCGACCGCAGGCTGAACCGAGATCTGAGGGGCGGGACCGACCGCCGCCGTCGGGTGCACCAAAGATGACGGCGTTGGAAGAGGACAGCACCGCCTTGCCAGCGGCGGACCGTCGCGTAGCGGATGGCGATGCTCACATCTGCGATGGCGGCATCTTGGTGTGGTTCCAAGCCTCCGGCGTCATGCGCGTCAAATTGCCCGAACACACCGACGTGGCCGGAAAGCATGCGGCGGCTGCCGCGGAAGTGGTCCGAAGCTTGGCCGCGGGGAGGAAGTATCCGATCCTGCTTGACCTGACCCGAGTCAGATCCGTCAGCCGTCATGCCAGAACCTTCTACGGCAAACCGGAAATGGCTAGTGCCTATGCACTGTTGGGTGAGGGGCCTGTGGATCGTGTCTTAGCCCACTATTTCCTGGGGGGTATTCCCGAGGGGGTGCCGGCGAACTTCTTCGAATCAGAGTCCGATGCGCTGCAGTGGTTAGGATCAATCTGCAATGAGTCATGATGTTCCAGATTCGCGTCTCGGAGAACTTGTTGAGGGAATTGTCAAGATCGCTGGTGGCGAGTTGGACACCCGAATCGAAGCATCCCCAGCGCGCGACCAACTAGATGCAGTCATTGCCGGGTTCAATCTCATGGCGGAGGAACTCATGGTAGCCCAGGGGGAACTCGAGGCTCGAGTGAAGACTAGAACTTCCATGCTGATGGATGCTTACCGAAAAATGGAGCTGATGGCCTTGACCGATCCGTTGACGCAACTGCGTAACCGGACGGCGTTGGAGACAGCGTTGGAATCCAGCCTGGCCGAAATGGAAATCGGGGGGTCACCGGCCCTGCTGCTGATGGACTTGAACTCCTTCAAAGGCATCAACGACAGCCTCGGACACAGCGCCGGGGACACCGTTCTGAAGCTGGTAGCGGACAGGCTGCGGGCATGCATCCGCAAGGACGATACGGCGGCACGGTTGGGCGGCGACGAATTCGCCGTCGTCCTCCACGACACCTCCGCAGCCCGTGCCCAACGGGTGGCACGGCGGATCATCACCGCCTTGGCCCAGCCGGCGAGAGTGGACGACAAAGAGCTTACCGTCGCTGCCAGCGTAGGCATTGCCATACCCAAAACTGATGACTCCGCATTGGACCTGATTCTCTACGCTGACACCGCCATGTATGTGGCCAAACGCGACACGGTCTCCAACGTGGTCGTCTTCGACCCGATGATGCTCAGCGTCCGGCAAATGCACAGCGCCCTAGCTGCCGAACTTCGCCACGCTATCGACCACTCGGAACTGGTACTGCACTATCAACCCGTTGTGGAACTTGCAACAGGCACACTTATTGGAGTTGAAGCCCTGGTTAGGTGGCAGCATCCGGTCCGGGGCCTGTTATTGCCCGACGACTTCATTGAGCTCGCGGAGGAAATAGGTGCCATGACAGCTATGACGGCATGGGTACTTGAGACTGCGCTGGCACAGCTGCGGCAGTGGCGCAACACTCTCGAGCTGGACCCAAACTTCACCATGCGCGTCAATATCTCCGCCACCCAGCTCCAACGCCCTGAATTACTCGAGGATGTCCGGCGTTTCCTGGTCGCTGAGGACATCAAGGCAGGGTCCCTGGTCCTTGAGCTCACCGAGTCCGATGCGGTTGCAGGCAACGCATGGGATGCCTATTCGTTCACAGGGTTGCGGCGGCTCGGTGTGGGGTTGAGTATTGATGACTTCGGCACCGGATACTCTTCAATCAGTTACTTGCGAACCCTGCCTGTGGACGCGGTAAAACTGGATCGATCCTTAATTGGAAGCCCCGAAGACCCCGCCGGGCAGCGGCCCTTCATCGCCGCTATCTTGCAATTGGTGGGTGCCTGCAATCTTGTCGCGACATTTGAAGGCGTCGAAACCAGGGAGCAGGCGGAGTTGCTTACAATGCTAGGCTGCCACAGCGCCCAGGGCTACTACTTCAGCCGGCCGGTCCCCTCAACGCAGATCAACGCCGGCTTGTTGGCAAGGCTCCACGGCGCACCGTGGTCGCCATCCGCCGCCGCGTTGGCGATGAAGTCTTGACCCGCAACAATAAACCGCTGTCCGGGGCCGTCGCAACGGTAAGATTGCCAGCAGGAAACCGACAATGGCGGCAAACACAATGATGACCCCAAGGATGAAAGGCAGGAACGTCACATGAAGATATCGTCCCTGCCACTGGTATCCATGGAGTCCCTGCGAGATCTGGAGGAGTCCCTGGACGGCCAATCGGTGCTGTGTCGTGGTTTTGTTCACCGTTACGTTCTCATGTGGCCACAGCGATTCTGTCGCATACGGACCGCGGTCGACGGCCACTTGTGGGACGAAGCCACCGAGGCTGCCCTCAGCCTCTTTTCTTCCAGCGCTATGGTCGGCGCGGAACAACTGGTCCAGCTCTCCGGCGATCTGGTGGAACTGCTCCAGCAGCAACATTTTGAAGGGGCCTCCCGCTGCCTTGATCCGATCTCACACTGCGGTGACTTGACGATTGCCGAGCTGGAACACTCCTATGTCCAGTCCCTCGGCTGACAGCCGCGCTCAGGCACCTTTCGGGGCTTGACTCGCCGCGAGGGCAACAAGCTTTGCGCGCAACTCCTGAGGCCGAAATGGCTTTGTCAGGTACTCATCGGCCCCAGCTTCCAGCCCAGTGAGAGTGTCCGCCTCACGACTTCGCGCAGTCAGCATGATGATGTAACTCTGGCACATGGGACGAATACGTTTGATAACCTCAAAACCGTCAATGTCTGGCAAGCCCACATCTACTGTCACAAGGGCGGGCCTGTGGCCTCGAACGGCTTCCAGTCCTGCCGCCCCGGTCGCCTCCGCCTGGACTTCGTAGCCTGACTGCCTCACGATGACGGTGAGCAACTCACGGATGTCCTGATCGTCCTCGATGATGACTGCGGTGTGTTTGCCGGTCATTCGTCCCCGCTAATCTTTCCTGTCGCATCACCGTTTACCCGGTAATTTCGCGTCCCAAATCCGCGGATCCCCCGTTTGAAGCATCCAAAAAACAGTATGCATCATCAAAGCAACATTCTCCGTTGTTGACCAAATCACTGGGGACTTCCCCGGCTTCGCTTGACTGATTGGCACCCCCGTGGCGCTCCAATGCCGTCCTTCGTTCCGACCATGATCCATGGGGCGACCGTCGCGCCCGTTGAAGTAGTCAATGTCGGCTGTGGAGTCCCATGGCTAGTCAATTTGGTTAGGTGACGCGATCAACTGGCCGTGATCAAACGTGTTTCTCCGCTTCCGAATGGCAGAAACCTGAGTGCTACTCACGTCGTTGAGGCAATCTGGAACCATGAACAGGTATCAGCACATCATCCGCCCGCGACAGGGGACGCAGAGCAGGAACCTGGAGGACAGGTTCCCCCCACTATAGGGTAGGGAATTTCACCCCTAGGGGTGAAGAAGTTAATCCCCTCCAGGAAATAGGCTTCAGGGATGAATCCAACCCAAACCAGAAACGGCGTCACACCGGAGAACGGCGAATTGGGCCAAGCAACAGTTCGGGAACTGATCGTGCAGCTGGCTTTGGTCGAGGACGAGCACCGAAACACCGCCGTCCCCGGTCAGCTCGCGGCACTTCCCGGCGCGAGCAAGCAACCGTGGAAGCACTGCACCTGCACGGACATGACATCAAAAGCGCACCCATCCAAGTCCCGCCTCGTCCAACGCCCGCCCCTGCACCGCAACCGACCGGATCACCAACAGGTCACACCCACGCAACAAATCACTTCGTGCGGGAAAAGAACAGCTGCGAGGAGGAGACGCGAGGCCTTGAGGTCAGTGGAGTTCCGGTACATGTTTGAGGATGGCCGTCAGACCGGCTTCTCCGGAATATCCATATCGGGCCCCGAAGAGTCGGGCTGTTCTACCTCTAGACTGGCGACAATCAGAGACAACCAGACTCGTGGCACTGTGTTCCCGCCGCGTTGGAAATGTCTTTCTGACAACGATGCCTAGGCAATGACTTTCGCAACGTCCAAAGATGCACTAACGATGGAATGTAAGGACTGATCGTGAACGGTTTGGGAACGCTACAGCCATTTGTGTCTCCGATGGTGAAGCTCAGCCGCCTCTTTGAAGCTTGGGACGTTGAGGTGTACGCGAAGCTGGACTTGCTCCAACTTGCTGGGAGCACCAAGGAGCGCACGGCCAATGGGTTGCTTGAGGAACTCCTTGGTTCGGGACGCCTGCAGACTGGGGGCATGATCATTGAATCAACCTCCGGAAATCTGGGTATTGCCTTGGCGCGGCAGTGTGTGGTGCGTGGGATTAGA
Organism: Specibacter sp.; assembly: GCA_049578485.1. GTDB lineage: Bacteria > Actinomycetota > Actinomycetes > Actinomycetales > Micrococcaceae > Specibacter. Next base: position 16,534 of record JBAUMA010000501.1, on the reverse strand, counting down.
TTCACAGCAGTTGTCGATGAGAATGCCAACCCTTTGGCGTTGGAGCTTATGAAGGCGTATGGGGCGACGGTGAATTATGTTCACACCCCACCTGATGGCAACAAACTGGCTGCACGCCGCCGCCGAGTCAGTGATCTGCTGGCGAAGCATCCGGGATCTGTGACGACCAATCAGTATGGCTCGTTGGCTAACCCGCGGGCGCACTTTGATACGACGATGCCCGAAATTATCGCCGGTTCTGGGGGGAACTTGGATTATCTCTTTGTCGCCACCAGCACCACCGGGACGTTGCTGGGCTGCCAGCAGTATGTTCGGGCCCACAATCTGGACACCAAAATCGTGGCCGTTGACTCCGTGGGTTCCGTACTCTTCGGTGGCACGGCCGGTACTCGCCGGCTGCCGGGTCTCGGCGCAGGCGTGTTGCCGGAATTGGCATCCTCTGCCGAACCGGACGTGGTCTTTCAGATAGAGGAAATTGACATGGTGCGCGGCTGCCGGCGGTTGGCGCACCGCGAGGGTATTTTGGCTGGTGCGTCCACCGGGGCCATTGTTGCCGCCATGGGAACCCTGATGCCCAGCCTGGATGCCGGATCGCGGGTGGCCTTCATGGTCCACGACACCGGTGTGCCATACCTGCAGACTGTCTACAACGATGAGTGGGTGCGTACCGTGTTGAACGAGGACCCGGATTCCGTTGCTGACGTGGTGGAGTTCGTGGACCAGTGATCCGCATCGCTGTGATTGGTGGCGGACCAAAGAGCTTGTTCGCTTTGCTCGCGCTGAACGATCGTCTCCCCTCCACTGCATCCAGGCAGGTGACGGTGGAGGTTTACGATCCCCTGCCGCCCGGCGCCGGAAGTGTCTGGCGTGTCGACCAGCCTGAAGTGCTGCGATTGAACGTGGATGCGGGCATCGTGAATGCCTCCTCAAAACTGAGTGCAGATAGCTTCGCGGCATGGGTGGACCGCGAGGCATCGGAAAGGTCTGGGGAAAAGTATCCGCCCCGGAGGCTGGTGGGACGCTACCTGTGCGAGCAATTCCGGTTGTTGTCCCAGTACGGGAACTTCACGGTGGCCCACGCCCCCTTGGTAGTCACCGGCGTCGAACGCGATGGCGAGCTCTGGTGTGTAAGTGGTCCCTTCGGGGAGCAGCACTATGAGGAGGTCCTCCTGGCCACCGGACACGGCCTGGCACAGACATCCAGCGTGGAGGCGCCGCCCTGCGCGTTGAATTCGCACGCCCTAATCGGAGATTACTCAGAACTGGCCACATCGAACGTTCCTTCTGGTTCCGAGGTGTGGATTCGTGGCGCCGCCCTGACGGCCTATGATGTGGCACTGCTTCTGAGTGAAGGCCGCGGTGGGTCCTGGTTGCAAGCGACCAATAACGTCGGCTCCCAGCAAGAGTTGCGCTACTGTCCCAGTGGAGATGAGCCGGGGCGCATCACCTTGTTCTCTCGGAGCGGCTCATTGATGGATCCCAAGACCGAAACGATCCCGGACGTCGTCGCAGTTTGCGTGGACGACCACCGACAGCGGCTGCGCCAATGGGGCAAGGAGGTGCAGGGTACCAGGCCCCCTCTCGAGGTTAGTCTGGACGGACTATGGGCGATCCTGCTGCACTGTGCGCAGGATTGTGCCGGCGTCATGGGCGTGACGGTCAGTGCGCTGGGACTGTGGCGAACGGCGTTGACAGGGCAGTCCGTCGAGGCCGGCGGCCCACCCACAAATATCCCGAAAGCACCCAGCGCTACGGCACATATGCGGCACAGTCTCGCGGTGAACCATCTCCAGGCACCGATCACTACAGGCTGGCTGTGGGCCAGGGCCTGGTCTGGCCTGTATGCCGAGCTGGTGTCGGCGATGGACCGCTTGCCACGAAGCATCCGTACATCGCGCCAGTTCGGCAGGGTCGCCCACAACCTGGAAAAGTTCGCGTTCGGACCTCCAGAGCTTACGGCGCGCAAATTGGTGGCGCTCTTCGACGCCGGAATCCTCTACGTTGCGGAAGCTGAGGAAAATCCGCCACCCGGATCCATTCTCATCGATGCTGTCACTCCAGGTCCGGGAGCGCTCCGGGCTCCGGCCCCGACAGGAAGCCCAAACAGTGGACTGTTCGCGAAACTCTTGGACACGAGGTATGTTTCAATCCGTCCCGGGGATCGTGGACTCCTCACGGATCCTGACGGCACATGCCTTGCGCACGATGGGTCACGCAGTGAATCCCTGGCGGCCCTGGGCCGCCCCACCGAAGACCCAACCTTGGGCCACGACACCCTTAACCGTTCCCTCCATGGGGAACATTGTTTGTGGGCTCGGCGCATTGCCGGGCTCGTCGCCGACCAACTCGACTCATAGGACATCGTGATGCGCAAGAAGATGCACGGCACGGCCCCGTTGACCGCCCGCCTTGAACCCTGGATGCAGGAGCTCCTCAGCGACCCTGACCTCTGCAGGGAACTCGTTGACAAACACGGTTCACCTACCAACGTTCACGACTACGGCGCCATGGGACGGAACATCAAGGAACTACGCACCGCAGCAGCTGCGCATCAAATCGACTTTCAAATTTACTTTGCCCGCAAAGCGAACAAAACCCTCGGCTCCATCGACCGGGCCGTACAGGAAGGGTGCGGTGTTGACGTCGCAAGTTTCAACGAGCTGCGCCAGTGCCTTGACCGCGGGGTGCCGGCCGATCGGATCATTGTTAGCGCTGCCGTGAAATCCAAGGCACTGCTTCAGCTGGCCATCAACGCAGGTGCGACCATCAGTCTGGACAACGAAGACGAACTGCGGGATTCACTCGACGTTGCCGGTGCTAGTTCCGGCCAGCTCACCGTGGCGTTGCGGCTGGCCATTGACCACCCTGCAATCCCACCCACCCGCTTCGGGCTCCCTGCCTCCCGCTGGAAGCAGGCACTCTCCACTATCAAACCGGGGACTGCCATCGAGGTGGCGGGCATTCACTTTCATCTCAACGGCTACGACCCCCACGCCCGTTCCCTCGGAATTCACCAGGCCTTACATTTCATCGACCAGCTACGAACCGTAGGCCATAAACCGAGCTTCGTGGACATGGGAGGCGGAATCCCCATGTCCTACTTGGAAAGTGCCGGACAGTGGGAGGACTTTTGGTCCCGGTTGACACAGCTGCCCGACGGCGATGAGTCACTCACCTGGAAATCGGACCGGCTCGGCGCCACGGGACAGGGTCCCGGAACTGCTGTTTACCCTTACCACCAGGGCCTTGTTCGGGGTGCGTGGTTGGAGGAAGTACTCGCGTATGTACCCGAGCCTGAATCGGCGTCCATCGGTGCCGCGCTGCGTGATGCGCAGATTCAACTGCGCTGCGAACCAGGCCGCTCCCTGATGGATGGTTGCGGTCTGACTCTGTCCGAAGTGGCCTTCACTAAGAACCGCAGTGACGGGGTCCCGTTGGTGGGTTTGCATATGAACCGGACCCAGTGCCGCTCCACATCGGCTGACTTCTTGCTTGATCCGGTGCTTGTGCACGCCACGCAGCCGAAAAGGAAACGAACATTCGACGCCGCATTCCTCGTGGGGGCGTACTGCATCGAGGAGGAACTTCTTCTACGCCGACGATTCGAGTTCCCTGCGGGAGTGGCCGCCGGAGACCTGGTCGCGTTCCCCAATACCGCAGGCTACCTCATGCACATTGTAGAAAGCGCCTCCCACCAGCTGCCCCTTGCCGCCAACGTTCTCTGGGACGGCGCGAAATGGGTGATCGACGACATCGACCGGGTGAGACTGTAACCTTGCCGGCAAGCGCGTCAGGAATTCTTGCCGGCATCCCCTGCCGAGGCACTTTGTCTCGACCGGTGGCCAAGAGGCCGACTTTTCTCTTGGGGTCGGTCACGAACCAGCGGGCAATCCCCCCGGCTTTTCTGTGGGCAGCCTGCCCCCAGGAGTATTGGGGGGCACACGCATATGGACATGAGGTGAGTGCTCCGGAACGGGAACCGCCCTGCGGTACTGGCAGGGAGCGTGCAGGGAATGCAAAAGAGTCGCCGGTCCAGAAACCTGTCCGGGGTTCTGCTTGTTATCTGTTGGTGGCGAGCACAGGATTCGACCTTCACTTGGCTTCGATTTGGAGGACAACTGTGTCCCTACGGTACTGCGATCGGAACTAGTCGAGTCAACGCAATAGAGGGTCTAGGGGTGTTGTATGAGTTGTTGCGGTCCTGGTCTGATGACTAGGTGAAGTTGGCCAACACGTTGGCGACACTCGGTTGATGGGGAGGTACCTTATTCAAGAACACTGAGAACTCGCCCGGCTTAGGAACTGCGCGTCATCCCCGGCCTTCTCTCCCACCGGCAGGTGCATGCCGAGGCACGCGTTGTCGGGCCGGTACCTTGCACGGGGGGGAATTCCATCGCCGAAAAAACCAAGTCATGGACATAGTGGGTGGTCTTAGCGCTACTACCCTTGGCCTGCATGGCACGCACCCACTGCGTCAGGTGCCGCTCACCGACCACACGGACCCCACCGACAGCAAGGGACCCGATCAGGGGCGAAATGTGGTGCTCCAACGTGTACTGGTACGTCCGTATCGCCCCCGACATGGGGCGAACCAGATGGTCAAGATGTTCCTGAACAGCGTCGGTGACCGTTCGGGTTTTTGACGATGCCCCTGGATGGCCTCGTGGGCGATACTGAAAGACTGACCATTGGCGTCCAACAGGCGTTTCAGCACGATGGCTTCGACCTCGGTGCCGGAGGAAAGACTCTGCTCGACCCGGGTCACGCCTTCGCACGGTGAAAACGGAGAGTCGTCCCTTTTCACCCACCCCGCCTGATGCTGGCCATAGACACAATTTTGCCCTTCGTGTCCACACGCTGACGGGTATTGTCCACAGGTCTGAGATAGATATGCCTCTGAAGCTTGCATGTTTGGCATTCAATTTGATGAGTTTCTAACGAGTCGGTCGCTGATCGCCGGACCTGGGCTGACGAACTGGAGGCGCGTTGTGTCATTTGATCAATCTTTCGGTGTTCGCGATTGTCAGCTGCTGAGAACAGTAGATCGAATCTGGCCTTGGAAAGTACCTACACTTTCCCTGTGTACGATTGGATACATCTCTCGGAGTAGGTAGTCTTAGTGGCACTCGAAGGAATACTCCATTCGAGGAATCATCAACTACATGTCCGCGATCACGCCGAAACTAGTTCCTGAAGACGCAGTGACCGGACCCGTGCGCCTAGTCGGGAGAATCATGCCAACGCCACAAAGACTGATGCGCCACGACGGCGATTCAATCTATCGCGAACTGCGCGAGGAGATTCTTGCCGGAGCCTTACCTCCTGCGACGCCACTAAGGGAGGTCGCACTCAGCGAGCGGTTTGGCGTATCACGCACCCCGGTCCGAGACGCCCTACGCCGACTCAAACACGATCGATTGCTCGAACAGGGTGCCCGCGGGCTGCAGGTACACCAAGCTACAGCGCAAGAAGCCATTCAGGTCTATGATGTGCGCATCCTCTTAGAGCAAGAAGCAGCAGGCCAGGCGGCTGTCTCCCGTGACATTACCGATGTGGTCCGCCTCGAAGGACTATTGGCGCGTGATCTTGCTCTAGTGAACCCTGACGACTCAACCCGGGCTTCAACGAACATGGAATTCCACACCGCAGTATGGGCCGCAGCCCACAATCCGGTTTTGGAAGATCTTCTCCAGCGGCTCTCTACGCACCTCATTCGCACCCCCCGCTCCACACTGTCTGTGGGAACTAGGTGGCATGAAGCACTGGCTGAACACGGCCGTCTCATTGAGGCCATCTCAGACCGAAATGAAGCCAAAGCTAGGGAGATCTCCCGGGAACATATGGAAATAGCTCGCAGTCTCCGCCTTGGCTTGCTACGTGAATCCATGTCCCTGTGACAGGACCACTCGACAACTGACTCAACGTTTCTTTCTAGATCTACCCCTCCTACTTGCCGTGACCCACATCACCGTGTCACACTGTATTTCAATGTATACAGTCGTATCCAGTCAAGGGAGATAGATCATGACAGCGATTACAGAAACCGACACCGTCGTTGAGTTCCGGGGCGTTGGAAAGCGTTTTGGCACGATGCAGGCCCTGTCCAACATCAACTTATCTGTTGCCCGTGGCGAAGTTGTTGTCATCCTGGGCCCCTCAGGATCCGGGAAATCAACCCTGTGCCGCTGTATCAACCGCCTCGAGGTCATTGATGAAGGAGATATCCTCATCGACGGCCAGGTGCAGCCACTTGAGGGTCGAGAGCTATATAAGTTCCGCACCGAAGTGGGAATGGTCTTTCAGTCCTTCAATTTGTTCTCTCATAAATCGATCCTGGACAACATCACCATGGCGCCGCGCAAGATCCGAGGCCTCGATAGGTCCACAGCCGAGGCTCGTGCTCGCGAACTCCTCAAGCTCGTAGGGATCGAGAACAAAGCAGGTAGCCGGCCGTCCCAGTTATCGGGTGGACAGAAGCAGCGTGCAGCCATTGCGCGCGCCTTGGCCATGGAGCCAAAGGTTTTGCTTTTTGACGAGCCAACGTCTGCGCTTGATCCTGAATCTACTCAGGAAGTTCTCGCAACGATGAGGAGTCTGGCTCAAAACGGCACCACGATGGTGGTAGTCACCCATGAGATGTCCTTCGCTCGAGCATTCGCGGATCGGATCATCTTCATGGCAGACGGTCAAATCGTAGAGATGGCAGATCCGGAATCTTTCTTTACCAATCCCCAAAGTGAACGTGCACAAGCGTTCCTTTCCTCAGTTCACTAGATCAACCGCTTTCCCCCAACCATCACTCGTCGATGCGACGAAGCATCACTTTGAGGAGTCACAATGAAGCGCACTCGTATACTTTCAGCTCTGGCCATCATGGCCACCCTCGCCTTGGGCGTCACCGCTTGTGGAAGCGACGCACCCGCAGCGACTGGTCCGATTCAGACCTTCCCCGCCGGAAGTACCATGGCGAAAATCCAGGAACGCGGCAAGGTCATCGTTGGCGTCAAGTTTGACCAGCCGTTGTTCGGTGTCAAGAATCCCATTTCCGGCACCATGGAAGGGCTGGACATCGAGATGGCAAAAATCCTGGCCAAGGATCTCACCGGCAGTGCCGAGAACATTGAATACGTAGAAGCTGTCACGAAGAACCGCGAAGCATTCATCACCCAGAACAAGGTAGATGTGGTTATCGCCTCCTACGCCGTGACCGAGGCTCGCAAGAAGGTTGTTAGCTTCGCCGGCCCCTACCTTGAGAGCAATGTTGCTCTTCTGGTTCGCAAGGATGACACCTCTGTCAACAAGCCGGACGATCTGGCCGGCAAATCAGTCTGCTCAACCACTGGTGCCCGCGCATCACAATTGATCGAGGAGGCCGTCCCGGACGCCAATCTGATCCTATTCAGCACCTACAGCGAGTGCGCGCAGGCATTGAAAGACAAACGAGTTGATGCCGTCACTACAACCGAGGCAATCCTGCTCGGCGTCGAATCCCAGAACCCCGACTCTTTCCGCATTGCCAGCGGACACTTGGCGGAATCGGAAGAATTTGCCATTGGTTCCGCCAAGGATGACACCGTGTTCCACGACTACCTGGACGGCGTCCTCACCAAAGCCATTGCTGACGGCGAATGGCAGAAGGCGTACGCCGCCACCATTGGCAAGGTCAAGCCGGGAACTGCAGTTCCCCCGAAGATTGTCCTCTAGGATCTCCAATGTCTTTTCTATTCAATCACGCAGGCGACTTTGGCCAGGGCATCTTGCTCACCCTGGGTCTGGTCGTGCTTGGTGGCCTCGGATCCGTTGTCCTTGGAACGTTGCTTGCCGCACTGAAAACCAGCCCTATCCGCGTTGGCCGGGCCGTTTCCTCGGCTTACATTTTGGTATTCCGCAATGTCCCACTACCGGTGCAGATGGTGTTGTTCGTTTTTGGTCTCCCGCAGCTCGGAATCCAATTCTCTCTCTACGCTTCCGCAGCCGTTGCTCTGGTTCTCTACACCGCGCCGTTCGTGGCTGAGACCATCCGCGCCGGCCTCAACACAGTGGATCAAGGGGAATTGGAGGCGAGCCGGGCCCTCGGTTTCGGCCCCATGGCCTCCTTGCGACTCTTGGTACTCCCCCAGGCTTTCGCTACCGTGATCCGACCGCTGGGCAACGTCTACATCACCATGCTCAAGAACACGTCAGTTGCCGCCCTGATCGGCGTCGCCGAATTGACGTTCCTCTCGGACAAGCTTGCCATTGACGAAGCCTCGCCATTTTTGGTCTTTGCCGGAGCCGCAATCTGTTACTTGGTCATGGGTCTGGTCATTGGCCGGCTCATCGCAGCAATCGACAATAAGGTGGCATTCAGCCGATGACTAGAAAAACGCTCTTCGATCCCGCAGGACCTCGCACCAAGCGACGCCATCTGGCCATTGAAATTGTTGCTGGCCTAGCATTGGCCGCACTCGCTTACCTCGTGTTGGCCACGCTGGCCAAAAAGGGTGCTTTTAGCGCCACGGCGTGGGCTCCCTTTAAGGAGTTGGGACTCTGGAAACTACTCGTCGAAGGACTGTGGAATAACATTGCCGCCGCCCTGGTGGGCATGGTTCTCTCCCTTGCCGTTGGCTGCATCCTCGCCTTCGGCCTGGTCTCCACTCACAAGTTGATACGCCGCCTAAGCCGCATCTACACGGATGTCTTTAGTAGCATCCCACTCTTGCTCCTGCTCTACTTCACATCTTTGGTCCTGCCGAACTACGGGCTTAAATTGGGTGACTTCTGGTTCCTCGTTATTGCCCTGACTTTGTACAGTGGTGCCGTCATTGGTGACCTGATCCGTTCCGGTATCGTCGCGTTGCCGCCAGGACAATCCGAGGCCGCTCTCGCCCTAGGTTTCTCCCATGTCGGAACTCTTATGCGGGTTCTGCTTCCTCAGGCTTTGCGCTCGATGAGCCCGGCTCTGGTCAGCCAGCTGATCATTCTCTTCAAGGGAACGGCCCTGGCCTACGTTCTTGGCGGATACATGGAACTGCTCAGGTCAGCCACAGTCATTGGCCAGTACTACACGCAGTCTCTCCTGCAAGCTCAGTTTGTTGCGGCCATCGGCTTCCTCATCATCAACGTCCTCCTGGGTGCCTTGGCAGATGCCTTGGAACGGCGACAGCGCCGGCTCGAAACTCAAGTTTCTCCCATTGCCAGCATTCCCCCCATCTTGTTGAACAACAGATAACTGGCTCTTCTTCGAGTGGTTCACTTTTCCTTTTCGATTCAATGTATACAAATGAATACCCTTGTATTCCACTTTAGAAATGAGACCTCATGACTACCCAAAATTTCGATCAGTCAGCACAGTCAATCGACGCCGACGTCATCGTGGTCGGAGGAGGTAATGCAGCCTTCACCGCAGCCCACGCCGCAGCCAAGCGTGGCCGAAAAGTTCTCTTGTTGGAAAAGGCTCCCAAGGCATTGTTCGGAGGTAATAGCTTTTACACGGCAGGAGCCACACGTATCCCTCACAACGGACTCGCCGACCTGCAGAGCTTCATCGATGACGATGACCGGCACGCAGCAACTGAAGTACCGCCCTATTCCGCAGCCGAATATACCTCAGACCTCGTCAAGGTGACTGAGGGACGCAACGATCCGGAGCTGACAGCCGTATTGGTCGATGAAGCAGCCGATGGTCTGCGTTGGCTCAACTCTCTGGGGCTCAAGTACCGCCTAATGTACGAACGCCAGGCCTACAAGCGCCCCGACGGCACCTTCCTCTTCTGGGGCGGGCTGCACGTTGGCAACACCGGTGGGGGCGAGGGACTCATGGCCGATCATGTTCGCGTAGCCGAGGAGCTTGGTACCGAGGTTCGATACGGTCAGGACGTCTTTGGCCTGATTCGAGAAGGCGACACCATCAAGGGCGTCAAGGTCCGCCAGGCCGACGGTACAGTCCAGGAAATCCGTGCCGAGTCCGTCATCCTCGCGGCCGGCGGTTTCGAGGCCAACGCCAAGATGCGTCAGGAAAACCTCGGAGCTGGCTGGGAAAACGCCAAAGTCCGTGGAACCCCGTTCAACACGGGTGAAATGATCACCGCAGCCCTGGAATCCGGTGCCGCAAAGGGCGGAGACTGGGGCACCTGCCACTCAGTCCAATGGGACGCTTTCACCGCCAATAACGAATCGAACCGGGAACTGACCAACCGCCTGACCCGCCAGAGTTATCCCTTGGGCGTCATCATCAATCGCGACGGTATTCGCTTCCTCGACGAGGGTGAAGACTTCCGTAACTATACCTATGCCAAGTACGGCAAGGTCATCCTGCAGCAGCCCGGATCCATTGCCTACCAGATCTTCGACGCGACCCTGCGCCCAGCATTGCGCACCGAAGAATATGATATGCCCGGCATCTCCGTGGAGCAGGCTGACACGATCGAGGAACTGGCCGCCAAGATCAACGTCTCCGCCGAAGTCCTTGAAAAAACGATCAACGATTACAACAACTCAATCAACACCGCCATCACCTTTGATCCCACCGTGAAGGACGGTCGCCGTGCGGACACGGTACCCGTCAAGAGCAACTGGGCCTCACCGCTCGTCACCGCCCCGTTCTATGCTTACGGCGTCACCTGCGGCATCACGTTTACCTTCGGTGGCTTGAAGTCAGATACCCACGGCCGTGTCCTCAACGAAGACGGAGAATCCATCCCCGGGCTGTTTGTCTGCGGAGAGATGCTCGGCGGCCTCTTCTCCACCAACTACCCCGGCGGCTCCGGCCTAGCTGCGGGTGTGGTCTTCGGCCGCCGCGCTGGAGCCCTCGCCTGAAAATACTGCCGCACCCTGCGCGCTTCCTGGGCTGTTAAGAAATAGGTGCTGAGGCGATCAGCACCTGCGTTTCCTGGTCCACCAACAATACGGTGGTGAATCCGTACCGTGACGAGGTTACGGCTGCCTGAACGAGGTTGTGGAGCACCATCGACGCTGAACACTGCCAGCGTTGATGGTGCTGACATTACAAGCCATGTTTGTCCGGATCGCGCCGGGTACTGGAACCGCTGCGAGCAGGACATCAACGGCAGTGATGACGGAGGTTTCAGGCAAGACTGTTGTTTCGCTGGCAAATTCGGGCTGATCCTACGGGCAGCCGGGGTAGGCCCGACCGCTGATTTCGAGCACCCGGTACTGACCAGGAGCAGGTGGCTTTGGTTTCTGGCCACTGCCGGTTTAACGGCCACCGCGAGGGGGTGGGTACCTTGTCGGGTGAAGTGGCTATGCCAGTAGTCCTTGGTTACGCGGGCTTCTTGGACGCGCAAGCAGCGCATGTTCACGTCGCCGAGGTTGACAGTGCGGGCTTCGCAAGCGCGGCGGTTCACGATTGAATCGGCAGCGACCTTCTCCGCCAGGCTCTCGCCCAGTGTCGCGGGCCTGATTGGCTGACGATTATGGTGGGCAGGCGCTGGTCCCTGTTGGCTAGGATCGTGAACAGGTCGTTCGTGGGTGTCTCATCGATTCCGATGGCCAGGCTGAACTGTGCCCTATTTGATACCTCCATCTTGCCAGTTGGGAACAACGCCATCAGGAGCAGTTCGCGGATTGCGTGTTATCTCTGGCGTCTCGCTGTTCGCGGATCCGCCGTGCGGATCGGTCCATGGCATCGGCGGCGTCTTGGAGGGCCTGAGGCATGAGGTGTCCATAGACTTTCTCTGTCGTGGTGGTGGACGCGTGGCCGAGTCGGCGGGCGATGGTGAACAGGGGGACGCCTTCGTGGATCAGCCAGGACGCGTGTGTGTGGCGTAGATCGTGGATCCTAGGCGTCTTTGCCATGCCGGCTTTGTGGGCGGCTGTTATGGCGGGTATCCAGGTTTTCTGCCAAAAGGTGCTGTGCACGATCCGCCCGCCGGTGAAGTGAAGACCAGCTCATTCCCCCGCCGCCCAGCCATGAGCGGGGTGAGGACCTCCATCATGGCCGGCGGCAGGGAGATGGTCCGTCTCCCTGCGCGTTTTGGTCGTCCCCACATAGTAGGTGTTGTTGCCGTCACGCCTCCAGGCCTTGTTGATCCGCACCGTCGCCGGCGTCGCCGCAAGGTCGAGGTCATCGATGGCCACGGCGGTAGCTTCACCATAACGGGTGCCAGTCAGGACCAGGAACTGGACGAACAACCTGTACTGCGTCGGTGTTTTGTTCAAGAGCAGCGCAAACTCACTCAGTGTGAGGAACTGGGCGTCGTCCCCGACCTTCTCCCCCACCGGCAGGCGCATGCCGCGACACTGGTTATCTGGCCGATATCCGGCACGGGCGGCGAATTCCATCGCCAAAAAGATCAAACCGTGGACCTTGCGGAGGGTCTTGGCACGACGGCCTTTCTCCTGGATCACACTCACCCATTGCGCCAAATCCCGTCCGGCGGCCTCCTTGGTGGCAATCCATGGCCCAGTTTTTGGGCCTGCAAGCCGCGGTTGGCCGATAGGCATGGATCCGGAAGCCTTGGTCAAAGCTAGTCATGTCAAATAGGCTCCCGCAAACCATGAATAAGTGTCAGGGAAACCATCCATCATGAAAACGGAAGCCGCTGGAAAACTACTAGATCGGCACTGGGCCGCCAGCAGAAGGAACGGCTAGGTCTCGACAAGCTCGACCAACGGGCCGGACAAAAAGAATGCCCCCCCTTCAGGAGCTCATTCTTCGAACAAATGTGCCCAAGGTGGGATTCGAAGCAGCTTTCAGCCCTTGCAAACACTGGGAAGTGGCGAACTACCGCGGAAGTACGGCCCGATCCGACGCAGTCCGGGTCAGTCCGGAAGGAAAAGTGTTGACACTGTCAACAGCCCCTAGTCGAGGCAAAATTCGAGTTCAAATCCCACAAAAGACCCAATTCACTGGCCACCGAACGGCATGGACAGAAGATGGATCATCTCCTGCCGGCACGGCTATTTGGTCTCATTGGGATGGCTCGTATGGTCCTGCTCCAGGTAGACCACGTGGTCCACAACGTAGAACCAAATGCGTGCGTCACCTTTGAGTGTTGGTTTGTGCTGCCATCGCTCATGGGTAGAACCATTCCGGGTCACAACACCCAGCTCACCGCGTAGGCGGTAGTTGTTGGGTGTTGTTGACTGAGGTGTTCTGGTCAGAAAATCCCACGCATCAGTCAAGGAGTCAACAAAACCGGGGGCAGACCCCCTGTCATGGTGGGGCTGTGTAGTTGAGCAAATGCGAAGTGTTCCCACGTGCTCTTAAGAGCGGGGCGAACGAGCAACGGAATTGGCCAAATGGGTGAAGTCAAAAACCAGCGAGCCCTCGGAGAACATCTTGCACAACGTGACCAAGTCTTGTGCCATTGCGGCCACCTTCGTCGTGCTGTTGAAGGTTCCGCGTACTCGACTTTCCGCCCTCACGATCTTCGGAAGTTCACCTAGGAATGAGGGTGCGGGGGGATACCTCTGACAAGGGCAGCTGGCCTTGCAGGTCAGCTGCCCTTGCCAGGAGTTGTGGGGTCCACGCTTAAATGCTTCGTCCTCCGCCCTCGGTGTCGTCGGTGTGAACGTCTGAGATGTCTTCCTTCAGATGCGCTTTGGTATCGGCGAGCTTGTCCTTCGCAACACCTTTCGCATGCTCGAGCTTGCCCTCGATCACCTGGGAGTCATCGTCCCTGACCTTGCCAATGGTTTCCTTGGCCTTTCCCATTGCCTTATCTTTTGCGGCGTCCAGCTTGTCTCCGATACCCATAACATTCCTCCTTGTTTGGTTGCTGTTTCTCTTTGGGGTACGCAGTCATTCTTGTCCGACGGCGCGTCGGCCCTCTCATTCATTCCTTGGGCGGGCCGGCGTCCTCCACGTAGCTCTTTCCGTCCTGGCCGGTGTAGACAATAAAGTCCGGTTCAGGTTGGTTCTCCTCCGCCTGCACCGCACGCTCAGTTGGCGGGCCGTCAATGGGTGAACGCTCCGCGTCTCCCAACACGGCACCCAGCCCCTGAGAGTCCTGAGTAGCTTCGCCTAGGGGGATCCGTTCACCGTGGCCGCGGGAGTTTTCAGACTCTTCGGTCTTACTTGGGCCCGCAGCGGCATAAGTGTGAATTCCAGTGCGGATCCAGGTGACGTTGACCTTGGCGGAACCGTCCTCCGGGGTGTCGACGGTCGTTTCGATCTCACTTTCCGGGGCGCCCATTTCCTTCAACTTCTGCTGGTAGGATCCGACCAGTTCCGTGAGCGTTTCCGGTGTCCACTCACCCGGGCGCATCCGCGTTGAAATCTCCACCGGTTCGCTGATGTTTTCATTCATCACATTCTCCTGCTCAGATGGATGCCGCTACGAGTTGCGAAGTGACTCGATGAGTTCTGCTTTCGGTTTTTTCGAGTAGCCGGTCAACCCAATTTCCTTGGCCTTGGCCTTGAGCTCGGGCACGGTCCAGTTCTCGTAGGCTGGCGAATTGCCGCCCTTTCGTCCTATGGATGTCCGGCCTTGGTTGGCTGCCGCGTTCGAGATTCTAGCGGCCTTCTGGGCGGAGGCCCCGTCATCGCGCAGAGCCTCGTACATCTCAGGATCTTTTATGCTGGGGTTCTTATCGTGGGGCATGTCATTGTCCTTTCGTGCCGGCGCAGTGGCGGCCTTGTTGAGGTAAATGAACATGTTGATGGTGTGCGTTTTTGCGCTATGCCGCGGCGTGCACGCCCCTGTCACCCCGCCCGGCCTTGACAAGAAGTCAAGGCTGGGCGGGAATCGGTGAATGGAGGCCTAACGGCGGATGGAACTGCGACGGAACCATCCCAGAGCACCTGTAGCAACGAACAGGATGATACCGACGACGGCCAGCCAGAGAAGGCCGTGGAACGTAAAGCCCAAAACAGTCAGGACGAGCCATACAACCAGCAATAGAACCAGCAAACCAATCATTGCCTTCACCTATCTCTTTCGTAACGGAGTGAAGTCAGTGACGCTGCAACCAGCGTGTCGCGACATCGCCGACGTTCACAATGGCCCGTTTCATGGCCCCCGACCTGAAACATCTCCAAGATAACCCTCCGGCTGGCTATGGACAATAGGGACGACTTTAATTCCTTCTCACACCTCCACAACGTCCCGCAGCCTCCTCGTGCCCGCCAGGATCACCGCAGTAGAACAACTGGTCGGTCTGAGAAACGCTCTGTTGACATTGACTGACGATATGGCCCGCCGTGCCACTTGTAACCAGGGCCATCCGAACGGGCGATTCACATATCGGATCCACCATCTTTTGTCGAGAAACCGCTGCCGAGGGCGATTTGAATCAGAAGCCACAGGCAAGTGGCGCAAGACCGGCTACCGTGGCCCTGGAATGTTCCCACGGTCGAGGAGGCTCAGGTGCCATCGACCTGGCGCTGTGAGTGTTCACCGTGGACCTGTTCCCCGGCGATGCGTACCGTTCTGGCGGTGTCGATGGCGATGACAGCCCCCAGGATGATAAGAGAGAGCGCCATGGAAGCCGTCGTGTCGGTGATCCAGTGGTAGCCAAGGTAGAGCCGGCTGACTACCTGAGCCAGGATCATGATGGTGGCGAAGCCGAATAAGGCCAGAGCGAGCGATGTCTTTTGGCGTCGGCTGGCGATCAGAAAAGCTAGAATCAGCAGGAAATCCGCTGTGCCCAGGACGTGGCCGGACGGAAAGGAAAAGGCGCTGTCCGGGCCAAAGAGCATCAGATCGACGGGTGGTCGGGGGTGCCGGATCATGGGGGCGAGGATTTGGGCCAGAAGCACGCCGGTGATCATGCCGGCAGCTAACACCAGTGGCCTCCAGGCATGTTTAGCCGCCAAGGTCCAGGCCACGACGACGACGAAGACGATGATCGGCAGTGCCAGGGGCCCGAAGATGATGGCTAGCGCGATCATGATTCCCGTCAGCGCGGGGGCCCGCTGGGCCATGAACCAGGTGTGTACCGGCTCGTCCAAACGCTGGAATCCCGTGTGAGTTAAGACTCCGACGAGGAGCACCCCAAAAATGCCCAACCCGAGAATGATCAGCACAAGCGAGGTCGTGTAGAGCCGTCTTCGGGTGGCGGTAGGAACAAAGCGCTCTTCGACGATGAACTTTTGACGCCACCCCACGGGGTCATCCCCGTGCCGGGTGGGCGATATTTCCGAGGAATTATCATTCTCGCTCAATGGATGCTCCTTCCTGACCGGTAATGCGGCTCCTTCATCACAGGGATTCTGAGCCCAGTATGGACCTCCCCGGCCCCGCCGGAAAGCCCGCTTATCGTCCCCCCGGCAATTGGCCCAGTATCGGATTCCTTTTCACGAAGTGTCCGGGGTCGTTCCCAAGGAGCCCAAACCCAAAGGTGTTCCGGTTCCCGCAAGAACTTCAACGCCGCATTGGACGGTCCAGTCGCACTGGCAGCAAACGCGATGCCAGTACCGGCTGGCATGGCGTTCTTGGCATGTCCCCTCCAGCGGACCTCGTCCGTTGTTTCCACCCAGAGTTGCTCCGTCTCACCGTTCCTGAGGCCGAGGAAGAAGATCCTTGGTTTGAAAACCTCCTCTGGGGGCTTCCCGGGTTGGACCCAGGGCGGCACGCCGATCCTACGGGGG
>JBAUMA010000500.1:0-3774 GCA_049578485.1 Specibacter sp. | reverse complement strand
GCGGCCTGCTTGTTCGTAGGTTCTCACGCTGGCTGTCAGGGTTCTCAGTTTCGCGTCACCAGTCATTGGCCTGCTTGCGGTAGTCAAAAAGTCAAAGGACCCTCGGGGCGGTCGATAGTCCGTGCGTCCCGCAAGCGGAACGGCCTACGGGACAGCGGAGGCGCGGTCGCACAGATTGGAAATTATAGTTGGCTGTGACCGGCGTGTCCGACGCTTCTTTTTAGTGAACTCCCGTTGGCTTCTTGGATTTTCAACGGTGTTAGTTGCCGTGTTCACGCGGTAGTGTCGCCTTATGACCGCGATGGAGCCGCAATCTGAACTGATTCCCGATCCGACCACGATTGCTGCTGTGGTGGCGCAATTGGTGGAGGGAACGTGGCCAGACTCCGATGAAGAGCGTGTGAATCTCTTCGAGCGCTTGCTTTTCAAATCTGGGGACCGCTTAGATCAAGACTTGGAAGGATCCCCCTCGGCATCCTTTGCATTATCCACTGAACTACCAGGTATTTCCTTTGCCTCATGGAGCACATATAACGGCAAATTCATGAGCATCTACTTCCATGTTTACTCGTTCCCGGAGGCCGAGCCGCCTGCCAGCCGGCTCGGTCACGATGCTGTGTGGGGCATCCTGACGGACCTCTATGGGCAGCCCACCAGACTGTTGAACAACGAAGAAGTGCCTCCTAGCAGTTGGAAGATCAATGGTCGTGAATTAGACCTGCACTTCTTCAACAGGCGCGACAGCTCTTTGATGTTAAGCATTTCTGACGGTGAAATCTCTGCGGCAGCAGATGCTGAAGCCGCTCACGACTCTCACGCTTCAGACCGCACCGATCTATCCCGCTAGGGAACCCTGAGCGGGCACAAGAATGGGTCCGAACGTCATTTGTTTGCTATAGGTCCACAAGGCTAGTCATTGCAGGAAGTAGGGGTCCAGGGCCGAGGGGGAGCCCTCCTGTGTTGGTTCCCATCCGCGCAGCCGAGACATGCCCGTGCCGCCTTCATAGCTGTACTCGACCCAGATCACGACGTAGCGTCCGCGACGGTTATCTTCCGCCCATAAAAGCACATCGTCAATGCTTTCCACGTTTTCCAGCCGGTTTTCGTTGCTGGCACGGGTTTCGTCCCAGAAGTCCACCCTGTATACGGGATTTGACTCTTCCTCACTGACATAGCGCGGGTCAACGCTAGTGACCTTCAGGTTTTTCGTGCCCATTAACACACTCTATGTGCGCGGCTCGGCATTCATCAGAGACCCTCGAACTTCAATTGAGGAACCACTTGCGGGACACCGTATGCATTCACGTTGGCTGGCTTGCGCTCTGGTTCTGTGGACTGGGCGGTCATGCCCGGTTAAGCTTGGGGTTATCTGAATGAGGGGACTCTCATGTACATTCCGCGCAAGGCTTCCGCGACGGTTCTCGCAGGCGCAGCCCTCGTCGCCGTTCTACTCGCCGGCGCACCATTGGCGGCGGGCACGGAGACACCCGCGCCCTCACCCACGCCTATCGACGCGAAAGCGTACCTAATCACCCACACCCCCGGTAGCGTCGACGCTGCAACGGAACCTCCGAACCAAGCGCTCTTTGGGAGGACAGTCGATCCCGCCCTAGGGGCGCTCTTGAACGAATTCCCCGACATTGTGGGCAAAGCCATCTGGGACGAAAAGTCCGGGACCGAGACGATCAACTACTACACCGGTGCAGTTCCCGCCCAGGAGGCGGCGTTCCTGGCAGCCGCCCGTCGAGTTGATGCGCTCGTCCCGCCGTCGCTGAAGTTGGTGTGGAATCCTGTGAATTGGGACAACAAAGCGCGTTTCACTCTTCTTCAAGAAATCACGGCGAACCCCGAGAAGTGGACGTCGTACTTCGGCTCAGCACCGCAAAGCGGTTACGTTGAGATTGACGGCAACGTTCATGTGTCATTGGCTGACCCGAGTAAGGTTTCATCGGCTCCGGCCAAGTCAGGAGTACTCCCTGACGGCACCCCATTCGTCGCAGATCAGCCGTCGAAGGTCATTTGGCAGGTTGGGCGCGTCTGACGTTTCGCCCTGATCTTCCGGCGGCTACATAACCGCCGGTTCATACTTTTGCACTCCGGGTTTCAACTGGAGGACGTGGGGATCAGCCCGCATGAGGGTATGACTGCCGTTCATTGTGCAGTGGCCTGCAGGCTGTCATTGCAGACAGCCGGAACGTCGTGGGGCCTGGGCGTCAAATGGGATCCCGAAATGAACGCCCTCCTGGCGCGTGCGGACAGTGGGCTGGGTAATGGGTGGCGTCAGACGAAGGAATTGCTCCTACGCTAAGGGCGGGTTTAGCCAGCGAGTCGCTGGACCACAGCTCGACAATGGAAGTCACCCAAATCCTGTCCGGAGCGGGAACCTCCTGCGGGACGTGCGCTCTTCCGCGCATCGGGAGGCGCGCCCGTGGTGCTGGCCCGCCGCGAAGACTACCCTAGGGGCATGGGCCGTTCGACGGAGTTTGGCAACCACACCGACAGGGCTGTGCGGGTGGTGGTCCTGGCCCAGGAAGAGGCAAGGGTGATGATGCATGACGCGTACATCGGTCCCGAGCATTTGCTGTTGGGGCTTGTGCACGCTGAACCGGACGCGGTGCAGACGGCACTGGGCGTCTGGCCCGATGACGTGCGTGAGGCGATAATGCGTTTCGCCTCCCCTGGTCCGCTGGACACCTCAGCATCATTCCCGTTCACCCCCGAGGCTTTAGACGCCCTCAAGGCCGCGCAGCGCGCCTCGCGGGAGTTTCCTTCGGATCACGTCGGGATCAAGCACCTGTTGTTCGGGGTGCTGAGTGTCCATGGCGACCGCCTGGATCGGGCACTGGAGGATGCGGGTGTGGACCGGGACAGTGCGCATGCACGGGTAAGGGCGGCGCTTGCGCAGAGGCGGTCGACTGGCCGGGGCGGGGCAACAGGCAGCGATCGCCCGCCCACGTCCGGCTGACGTGTTGTTGAATCAGGAAGCAGGGCTAGTCCGTCGCTTGGGGAACCCCAACCGGGTGCAACGGCACTGATGGCTTGTGGACTCGAATTGCTTCGGCCTCCGATGTACAGAAGTGTTGTCTCGTTCTGTTGATGTGACCGGCTCCATTATGGCTGCCACTCAGGGAACCGGACCTATGAAAGTACTGACTAGCTCCGCGTCAGGGACCTGTTCTCGGTGGCTGCCCTCCGCGGATCCTGCGTACACTTTCCAACCAGTCGCCCCAGGCCGCACGGTCGGTGGGCCAGCCGCTGGGCTCGATATCGGTGTCACCAAGGAGCGTGATCAAGTCATCACCGGCTACTTGGGCGTAGCGCCAAATGTAGTCAGTCATTGCGAGGAAGGCCTGGTGCGAACTTAGGATTTCGCGCCCTTCCGGGTCATCTGGGGGTAACACTCGAGCCTCCGTTTGAAAGTGTTTGTGATTCGGCTCTGGCTGACACGTACAGGAGCCTCCTCCACCGTGCCAAGACCGATCTCGATGAAAGTCATCAGCCTTTAGGCGTGCCGACGCCAAGCTCGACCCTACCTAACGTGGGCCAGGTGCAAGTTCCACTGTCAGTCGATGATCATCATTGAGCGGATTTGGAGTCCCGTTTCCGATTTGTGGTTGTAGAAGGCCTCGGCAGCCAATTCCATGACGGCCTTCGTCACGTGGTCGTGTTCGTCAGGGAAGCCTTGCCCCAGTCCATTTTGGGCGTATTGAGGGTCGCTCTTCTCGGTGAATCGCTTGAGAGCAGCCAAGTCGTTGATCTCGATGGTAAACGCAA
>JBAUMA010000499.1:0-1813 GCA_049578485.1 Specibacter sp. | reverse complement strand
CTCCTCCACTGTGGCGCCGTAGGCCTTGTTGTTAAGCACCAGCTGCTGGACGTAGTCGCAGAAGTACGGGGCGTCGACCGCAGCCACACAACCCTGGGTGGGCTTGACCACGTGCAGTGTCAGCGGCGTCTTCACGGCGGCGTCGTAGTCTTTTTGGGTGATTTTCTTCTGGGACAGCATCTTGGCCAGCACGTCGTTGCGGCGATCGACCACGTGGGCCGGCTGGGTCAGCGGGTCGTAGTACGTGGGGCTGTTGACCACCCCGGCCAGGGCCGCCGCCTGCGGCAGCGTCAAATCCTTGGCAGTGGTGTTGAAGTACAGTTTCGCGGCCGCCTGGATGCCGTAGGCGCCGTTGCCGAAGTAAATGATGTTCAGGTAGCCCTGGAGGATTTGGTCCTTGGACATTTCCTTTTCCAGGCCAATGGCCAGCTTCATCTCATTGAGCTTGTCCGCCACGGTCTTTTGGGCGCCGAGCTTGACGTCGTCGGTCTTGCCGCTGGAGACAAGCTGCTCGATGATCATGTTGTTCACGTATTGCTGGGTGATGGTGGAGGCACCTTCGCGCCCGCCCTGCACGGTGGCCACCAAAGCACGCGCAATACCCGTCATGTCGATGCCGCCGTGCTCATAAAAGCGGGAGTCCTCAATGGCCACCACACCGTTTTTGATGTTCGAGGACATGCTGGCCAGCGGAACTTCCTGGCGGTCCTGGGCGTAGAACGTGGCCAGGACGGATCCGTCATTGGCCAGCACCTTGGTCGACTGCGCCGGCGGCGTCAGGTTCAGGGCCGTGGGAAGCTGGCCAAGGATGGTGTCTGTTCCCGAGACGGCGGCCGTTGCCACGGCCCCGGCGGGCACCAACAGGGCCGCAACCAGGACCCCGCACATGCCGCACACGATAAAGAGCTTCAGAAGGTTGCCCATCGCGGTGCCGCTGTCGCGCCACATGGCGGCGATCGATGAGCCTTGTTTTTCCCTGGGCATCCGGTGATGGCCTTCCTGTGGTCTCTTGCCGTTCCTACGCGTATGTCGAACCCGCGCAACTGTGCCCGCGGCGCGGGAACCGCGCAGGGCACAAACCCATTCTGCGCCCCCTAGGTGTGAAAATCCTGAAAGCGGGCGCAAGTCGGGCTCAAAAGGGCCGGCCGAAGTATGCTCGTGGCATGGCCAAATTTTTCGACATTCATCCAGAGGACCCCCAGTCACGCGCCGTGAACCAGGTGGTTGCCCTGCTCCAGGCCGGCGGCCTGATCGCCTATCCCACCGACTCCTGCTACGCGCTGGGCGCGCAGTTGGGCAACCGGGAGGCGCTGGATCGGATCCGGGCCATCCGCAACCTGGACAGCAAGCACCATTTCACGCTGGTGTGCAAGGACTTTGCCCAGCTGGGCCAGTTTGTCATGGTGGACAACGACATCTTCCGCAGCATCAAGGCCGTCACGCCCGGCCCGTACACGTTCATCCTGCCCGCCACGAAGGAAGTCCCCCGCCGGCTGCTGCACCCCAAAAAGAAAACCGTGGGTGTTCGCATTCCTGATAGCCGCCTCATTCACGCCATCTTGGATGAGCTGGGTGAGCCTCTTCTCACCAGCACTTTGCTTTTGCCGGGGCATGAAGAGCCCCTGACCCTGGGCTGGGAGATCAAGGAAGAACTGGACCACGTCCTGGACGCCGTCATAGATTCCGGTGATGTGGGTGCTGAGCCAACGACTGTGATTGACTTCTCTAACGGCTATGCAGAAGTGGTCCGACACGGCATGGGGGATGCCTCCCGTTTCGAGTAGCACCGCTGAGCGTTGAGCCGACCGAATCC
>JBAUMA010000498.1:0-1577 GCA_049578485.1 Specibacter sp. | reverse complement strand
CGCGGGGCCGCCGTGCGGCGGGTTGTACTTCAGGCCGCCGTCGGCCGGCGGGTTGTGCGACGGGGTGATGATGATGCCGTCGGCGCGGGCGGCCGAGGGGTTTGCATTGTGGGTGAGGATCGCGTGGCTGAGCGCCGGGGTGGGGGTCCAGCCGTTGCGCGAATCCGCGAGGATGGCAACGTCGTTGCCCGCAAGGACCTCAAGGACGGTGTCCTGGGCGGGGTCCGAGAGCGCGTGGGTGTCCTTGCCCACGAAGACCGGGCCGGTGATCCCCTGCCCGGCGCGGTACTCGACGATGGCCTGGGTGATTGCGGCAATGTGGTCCTCGTTGAAGGACCCGTTCAGCGAGGTGCCGCGGTGCCCGGAGGTTCCGAAGGCCACCTTCTGGGCGGGGTCGGCCGCATCCGGGTGGATCGAGAAGTAGGCGTCGCGAACGGCGGAAAGATCGATCAGGTCCTGGGGCATTGCCGGGGTGCCGGCTCGAGGGTGAGACATGAACCAATATTCTCATGCAGCGCCCGCCGATGCCCGTCAGCGGGCCGTCCGGATCACGTGTTCGGCCAATTCCCGGGCGGGTCCGGTCAACTGGTTGTCCGGAACCCGGTGGGCTTCGCCGTTGATGGACAGGAACCAGTTGAAGGCGTCGCGCATCTGGCCTGCGCCCCCGCCGGCGTCGAGCCGGCGCAGCTGTTCCAGCGCCCCGAGCGCCAGCCGGACCCACGGTTCGTCTTCCGGCGGCGAATCATGGACATGAAGTTCGAGGACGCCGGCGCGGGAAATTCCCGTCACCCCGCCGCTGCGCCGCACCTGCACAATGAATAGCTCGTTCATGGCTTCACGCGGCTTCTTGCTCGTCCTTGACCTTGGGTACCACTCCCACGCCGGCCCAGGCCGCGGCCAGCGCATTGTCCTCCACGGAGCCGACGCCGTAGTCCCGGCGGGCCTGCAGGAGCGTTTGCCCTGCGAAGGTCGCGAAGCTTGAATTCTCCGGAAGCGAGCGGGTGGCTATGACGTTGAACCACACCGACCCCGCGCGTTCCCACGCACGGCCGCCCAGTGCCGTGGCAAAAAGGTAGAAGGCGTGGTTGGGGATGCCCGAGTTCAGGTGCACGCCCCCGGCGTCTTCCTCGGTGTGGACGTAGCCGTCCATGTGGGCGGGCTGCGGGTCCCGCCCCATGATGGGGTCGTCGTAGGCGGTGCCGGGCGCGGCCAGGGACCTCAGCGCCAGGGCCTTCACCCGCGGCTTGAACAGGCCTTTGCCGATGAGCCAGCTGGCGCTGGCTGCATCCTCGCCGGCGGCGAATTGTTCCCCGAGTGCTCCCAGGACTTCGGCAATGGATTCGTTCAAGGACCCGGACTGGCCGCGGTAGTCGAGGTTTGTCGTGTACTGCAGCAACCCGTGGCCCAGTTCGTGGGCAATGACGCTGAGCGAGGAGGTGAAGGAATTGAAGATCTCCCCGTCCCCGTCACCCATGACCACTTGCGTGCCGTCCCAAAACGCGTTGTCGTACTCTTGGCCGTAGTGCACGGTGCCGCGCAACGCGAGCCCGGCCCCGTCCAGGCTGGAACGCTTGAAC
>JBAUMA010000497.1:0-5384 GCA_049578485.1 Specibacter sp. | reverse complement strand
ACGTCGTCGCCGGTCATCTCCACGTGCAGGCCGCCCGGGAAGGTGCCCAGGGACTGGTGGACTTCAAAGAATCCGCGGACTTCGTCGATGACGTCGTCAAAGTTGCGGGTCTTGTACCCGTTGGGCGAGGTGACCGTGTTGCCGTGCATGGGGTCGGTGACCCACAGGACCTGGGCGCCGGAGGCGGTGACCTTCTCGACCAGGTTCGGCAGCTTCTCGCGGATGTTCGTGGCGCCCATGCGGGTGATGAACGTCAGGCGGCCTGGCTCGCGGTTCGGGTCCAGCTTTTCGATCAGGCGCAGGGCGTCATCCGGTGAGGTGGTGGGGCCGAGCTTGACACCGATCGGGTTCCTGACGCGGGAGAGGAACTCCACGTGTGCCTGGTCGAGATCGCGGGTGCGCTCACCGATCCACAGGAAGTGGGCGGAGGTGTCGTACGGCAGGCCGGTGCGGGAGTCGATGCGCGTCAGGGCCCGCTCGTAGTCCAACAGCAGGGCCTCGTGGCTGGCAAAGAACTCGACGGTCTTCAGCGCCTCGAAGTCGGCGCCGCAGGAGGCCATGAACTTGATGGCCCGGTCAATGTCCTGCGCGAGCTTTTCGTAGCGGCTGTGGGCCGGGTTGGCGGTAAAGCCGCGGTTCCACTCGTGGACCGAACGCAGATCCGCAAAGCCGCCCTGCGTGAAGGCGCGGATCAAATTCAGCGTGGATGCGGAGGTGTGGTAGGCCTTGAGCATGCGGGCGGGGTCGTGCTGGCGTGACTCCGGGGTGAAGTCGTAGCCGTTGACGATGTCGCCGCGGTAGGCCGGCAGGGTCAAGCCGTCGCGGGTTTCGTCGTTGGAGGAGCGCGGCTTGGCAAACTGTCCGGCCATGCGCCCCATCTTGATGACGGGCAGCTGGGCGCCGTAGGTGAGCACCACGGCCATCTGCAGGATGGTCTTGACGCGGGCGCTGATCTTGTCGGCCGTGGCGGCTTCGAAGGTTTCGGCGCAGTCCCCGCCCTGCAACAGGAACGCCTTGCCTTGCGCGGCCTGGGACAGGCGGGAGCGCAAGACGTCCACTTCGCCGGCAAACACGAGCGGCGGGAGCGTGGAGAGCTCTTTGACCGTGGGGGCAAAGGCGGGTGATTCGGACCAGGTGGGCTGCTGGGCGATCGGCAGCAGGCGCCAATCGTCGAGGCCGGGGTACACGGCCGCTCCTGGCATGGAAAGGCCGGCGGCGGGTGCGTCCGTTGCGGGGGAAGTTAGTTCAGTCACCCCCCAAGACTATCGCCATCGACGCACCCCGACCAACGAGTCCAAGTCATGAGATGCACTGAAGCCTGACACCACGACGCCGGCTCGCGCCCGGGCGTCCGTCCCATCCCAGCGCGGGGTCAGGCTTGCGGGGCGGTGCCGTCCCCGGCAAGCTGCCCGGGTTCCGTGTTTTCGACGTGTTGGCCCTTGTCCACAGCGACATCTGCAGCGGCGTCCGGTTCGGCAGCGGGCGGCGGAAGGACGGCGTCGGGCTTGGCACCGATGACCGTCACGGTCCCGGGCGCCACCGTGGTGGCTGGGTCCACGCGCACGGCGTCCACCGACTTCCTGACCTGCTCGGCGGCCTTGCCGGCGTCTGCCTTGCCCGCTTTGTCGGCGGCGATCTTGTCCTTGATGGTGCTGGCGTAGGAGTCCACATATTCCTGGCCGGAGAGGCGCATGAGCTCATACATGATCTCGTCGGTGACCGAACGTTGCACAAAACGGTCGTCCTGAAGGCCCTGGTAGCGGCTAAAGTCCATGGGTTCGCCGAAGATGATGCCCAGGCGGCGGATGTTCGGGATGCGCCGGCCGATCGGCTGGACCTTGTCGGTGCCGATCATGGCCACAGGGATGACGGGCACGTTGGCGGTCAATACCAGCTTGGCCACGCCCACCTTGCCGCGGTACAGCCGGCCGTCCGGGCTTCTGGTGCCTTCCGGGTAGATGCCCAGCAACCCACCGTTGTTGAGCACCTCGATGCCGGTTTGGAGGGAGTTGGCCGAGGCGGCGCCACCGGAGCGGTCCATGGGCAGCTGGTTGGTCAGCTTGAAGAAGATGGCCGTCAGCCGGCCCTTGATGCCGCGTCCGGTGAAGTATTCGCTCTTGGCCAGGAAAACCACGGGGCGGGGCACCATCAGCGGCATGAAGATCGAGTCCGAGAAGGAGAGGTGGTTGCTGGCCAGCACGGCCGGGCCATCCACGGGAATGTTGTCCAGGCCCTTGGTCCAGGGCCGGAAAAGCACCTTCAGGACCGGTCCAAGGAAGATCTTCTTGAGCACCCAATAAATCACTGTAAAGTTCCTCTCCGGCGCCACCGATTGCAGCCAAGCCAGTCCATGGCGTTACCCCGCAATGAACGTATCAACAGTAGTCTAGTGAGAGAGGCACCAATGAGCGGCACCCAGCGCGCGACACCATTGGTTCGTGGTCTTGTGGCAGGCACCTGATGGAGGGTTCATGGCAACGGCGCAATCGTTCCGCTCGGACGGACACGGCAGTTTGGCCCGTGTGGGGGTGGCCGTGTGCCACGGCTTTACCGGCTCGCCCGTCAGCATGCGCGGGTGGTCCGAATATCTTGCCGAGCAGGGCTTCGCGGTGAACATGCCTCTGCTGGCAGGCCACGGCACCACGTGGCAGGACCTGGCCCGCACGCCGTGGGAGCACTGGTACCGGGACTTTGAGGCGTCGTACCTGGAACTTGCGGCCCGCTGCGACACGGTCTTCGTGGCCGGCTTGTCCATGGGCGGGGCACTGGCACTGCGGGTGGCCGCGCACCACCCGGTGGCGGGGATCGCCGTCGTCAATCCCGGCCTGACGTTTAGCGACAACCGGGCCAAATATTCGGGTCTGCTCAAGTACGTGCTCAAGAGTGTGCCGGCGATCGGCAATGACATCAAGGCCCCCGGCATCACGGAATGGGCCTATGCGCGCACCCCCATTGCCGCGGTGCACCAGCTGTCACAGTTGTTCACCGACACAATTTCCCTGCTGCCGCAGGTCACGGCCCCCACACTGGTCTTCCGGTCCACGGTTGACCATGTGGTCCCCGATTCCAGTGTTGACGCCATCCGGGCGGGCATCGGTTCGCAGGACGTTCAGGTGGTGTCCTTGGAAGACAGCTACCATGTAGCCACCATGGACAATGACGCCGCGCAAATCTTTTCTCAATCCAGCGACTTCTTCCGGAGGCATGCAGGTGCAATCTGACCACGAGCCCGAACAGCCCGGCACAGGCGGGGACGACGGCGACGACGATGCGGTGTGGCGTGACCTGGTGGCCCGCTTGACGGAACCGGAGTTCATGGATGAGCCCGACGCCGGCCGGCAGGAAGCTGCCCGCGCCGTGCCCGCCACTCCCCCGCTCGATGGCACAACGGCTAAGACCGTGGGCGACTTTGATCCGCTCGGGGTGTGGGAGCAGCAGCCCACCCCGGCCCCGGCAGAACCGTCGTATGGACCCCGTTCGGCATCCTCCGCCGGTCGCGAGGGCGCCGATGACGCCGGGCCGCGTGACTACGACGCCGATGATCTGGCCGAGGAATTCGTGCCCGCGGAGCCGCCGAGCCTGGCCGGTGCGGACCCCGCAATCGTCTTGTCCTGGATCGGGGCCGCCGGCGGACCCATCTTCCTGGTGTTGGCGGCCATCTTCTGGCGCGGCATTCCGCTGCTGGGCGTGATTGGCGTGATCATCGCGTTCCTGGTGGGCACCGGGTACTTGTTGTTCCGGCTGCCGCGGAACCGCGACCATGACAGCGGCGACGGGGCGGTCGTCTAACCCCGCCCCAACGCCGTCCCGCGCCGCCGGCCACCCCATTGGGCTGCGGCGATCGCGAACGGTTCAGGGCACCTCGGAGGGGGCGCCAAACCATGTCGGCAGGTGCCGGAGCAGCTCGTCCTGTTCCGAACCAAGCCAGGCGACGTGGCCGTCCGGCCGGAGCAGGACTGCGGGCGCGTCCAGGACCGCGCCGGCGTCCATGACGTAGTCGATCCGGTCCGTCCATCCCGCCACGGAGAGTTGGCCGGTCACATCCAGCAGGAGCCCGTGGCCTTCGCGGGTGAGCTCGTAGAGTCGTCCCCGCGACAAGGGGATGTCCCGCAGGCGCCGGCCGAGCATCGCGGGGCCCTCGCCGAAGTCGTAGCGGATGCCAATCGAGCTTGTCTTCTCGGCCAGGAAACGGCTGACGTCTTCGAAGTTCATCAGCTCGGCCAGCAGACGGCGCACCGCCTGCGGGCCGGGTTCCGGGGAGATCAATTCGGACTGGGCCCGCGTGGTGGTCAGCACGTCGTCGGCGACCGGCCGGCGCTCGGCGCCATAACTTTCCAACAGCCCCTCAGGGGCCCACCCCTTGATTTCCGCGGCCATCTTCCAGCCGAGGTTGAACGCGTCCTGAATGCCCAGGTTCAACCCCTGCCCGCCCAGCGGCGGGTGGACGTGCGCCGCGTCGCCGGCAAGGAGGACCCGGCCCACCCGATAACGGTCCGCCAGCCTCGTGGCGTCGGTGAACCGGGAGAGCGATCGCGGGGAGTGGGCGCCGAAGTCGGTGCCGGCGTAAGCCCGTAGCTGTGCCCGGAATTCTTCCAGGGTGGGCGGTACCGTCCGGTCCTCGGCCACGGTGGCCGCGGGCACGACGGCACGGTGCAGGCCGCCTCCGGCTGGGCCGATGCCAAGCCCCCTGTGGGTCTTGCGCACCGTGGCCGACACCTCAGCCAGCTCCTCCGGTGGCATGGTGACCTCCACCTCGCCAAGGAGCCACTCGGTCGTGGCGGGTTCACCGGGGAAGGCAATGCCGAGCGAACGGCGCACCAAGCTGCGCCCGCCGTCGCAGCCGACCAACCAGCGCGACCGCAGCAAGGTGCCGTCGGCAAGTTCCACGCCCACCCCGTCGTCGTCCTGCACGACGCCAACCACCTCGGCGCCGCGGCGGATCTGCGCGCCGAGCTCCGCCGCACGTTCGGCCAGCAGTCGATCGGTGACCGGCTGGGGGATGCCCAGGATGTAGTCGTGGGCCGTGTCCAGGGTGACCGGGCGGGGACCTTCGATCCCCGCGAAGCGGCCGGCACCGCCCGGATACTGCTGCCCCAGTGCCAAAAAATTCTCCAGCAGCCCGCGCTGGTCCATGATCTCGATGCTGCGCGGGTGCAGGCCGAGCGAACGGACCGCCGGGTTCGCCTCCACGTTCTTCTCCAGCACCAGGACGTCCACGCCGTGCAGCCGCAACTCACCGGCCAGCATCATCCCCGTGGGGCCGCCGCCGCCAATAATCACGTCGAACATGTGAATTCACCGGCCCTTGGGCTTGTCCGGGATTGGGCCCGCCCTGCCACTGAAATTCCCGGGAATCGCCGGCGGCGCCACGGAGTGGAGCGCCT
>JBAUMA010000496.1:0-26674 GCA_049578485.1 Specibacter sp. | reverse complement strand
CACCAACTACGTGCCAGGCGGGAACGTCTGCTGGTTGATGATCTGCTGGTTCAGTCCCTGCTGCACCGCCTGCTGATGCGCGGCGTTGTGCATGTCGAATCCCGCGTCGTGGCCAGGCATGGTCACCGGGCGCATGGTCCCGTCATTGTCCACTTCCATCACGACGTAACGGCGCCCCTTGCCCCGGATGAGCATGACAATGGTGGTCACGATGCCGGCGGCAATTAGCACTGCCACCACTACGAAGAACACCGCGAAGAAGGTGCCGGAAAACAGCAGGTTTTCGACCCATTCGGTGAAACCGCCGGCGGGAGCGCCCCCCGGTACAAGTTCGGGCGGGAAATCCGATGGAAAGGGGTTCGGGTCATCCATAAAATTTGCCATGTCCGTCGCTTAGCGCGAACCGGTGGGCGGAACGGCCTCACCGCGCGGATGCGCTATGTGTTCCGGCGGCCCGGCATCCGGGTCCGGCGCGCCCCCGCGCAGCCGCCCCACCACCAGCAATCCCACCAACACCACGACGACGAGCACAAAAATGCCGGCCACCACTACCACCCAAGTTGATCCGGTCATGACTCCCGCTCCCCCATTGCGACGACGACTGTCGTCTTGTTCATCCGAGTATGTCAGCCGTGGCAATCCCGCGCCGTCATTTCCCACAGCCAGGCGCGGGGAGCAATAGCACCGTCCCGACGCCGCATCATCAAGTGAGACGGCCTTCATCGATTCGGCACCAAAGGTGAGACGGCGTCGATCAATACGGCGCCAAAAGTGAGACGGCGTCGGTTAAAGCACGGCGGCGGGTCACCAAAGTGATCCGCCGCCGCCGCTGTTGGGCCCACGCGCCCGAGGGACCCGTTCTTTGTCGCGCCCCGCGCGGTAAAGAACGGGAGGGCGTGGGGATTAGTGGAAGAAGTGGCGGGCTCCCGTGAAGTACATCGTGATTCCGGCGGCGTTGGCCGCGGCGATGACCTCGTCGTCGCGGACCGAACCGCCCGGCTGGACCACGGCGCGGACGCCGGCATCGAGCAGGATCTGCAGACCGTCGGCGAAGGGGAAGAACGCGTCGGAGGAGGCCACGGAACCCTCGGAGCGCTTGACGGACACGGCGCCTTCGGGGGTGCCTGACGCACCGCCGGCGGCGTCGACGTCGGACTCGACGGAAACGCCCAAGGTGTTGGCGCGTTCCACGGCGAGCTTGCAGGAGTCAACGCGGTTGACCTGGCCCATGCCGATGCCCACGGAGGCGCCGTTCTTGGCGAGCAGGATCGCATTGGACTTGGCAGCGCGCACGGCGGTCCAGGCAAAGGCGAGATCGGCCAGGGTGGCGTCGTCGGCAGCTTCACCGGCGGCAAGGGTCCAGTTGGCGGGGTTGTCGCCGTCGGCGTCGACGCGGTCGGACATCTGCACCAGCATGCCGCCGGAGACCTGGCGGACCTCGGCCGGGTAGCGGCCGTAGCCCTCGGGCAGGGCCAGCAGGCGGATGTTCTTCTTCTTGGAGAGGATCTCCACGGCTTCGGGTTCGAAGTCGGGGGCGATCACCACTTCGGTGAAGATGCCGGCCACGGTGCGGGCCATGGCGGCGGTGACGGTGCGGTTGGCGGCGATGACGCCACCAAAGGCGGAGAGGGGATCGCAGGCGTGGGCCTTGGCGTGGGCGTCGGCAATCGGGTCCTCGGCGTCGGCGGACCCAACGGCCACACCGCACGGGTTGGCGTGCTTGACGACGGCCACGGCGGGCCCGTCGAAGTCGAACGCTGCGCGGAGGGCGGCGTCGGCGTCGACGAAGTTGTTGTAGCTCATGGCCTTGCCGTGCAGCTGGTCGGCCTGGGCGATGCCGGCCGGGGCAGCCTTGTCCACGTACAGGGCAGCCTGCTGGTGCGGGTTTTCGCCGTAGCGCAGCACCTCGGAACGCTCCAGTGAGTAGCCGGCGTAGGAGGGCCAGTCGATGAGGCCGTCGCCGTCGACGTCCAAGAACTGGGCGGAGGTCCAGGCGGCCACGGCGTTGTCGTAGGCGGCGGTATGGGCGAACGCGGCGGCGGCCAGGCGCTGGCGGGCCACGAGCTCGAAGCCGCCGGCGGCAGCGGCGGCAATGACCTCGCCGTACTTGGCGGGGTCCACCACTACGGCAACCGAGGGGTGGTTCTTGGCGGCGGCGCGCACCATGGAGGGCCCGCCAATGTCGATCTGCTCAACCACGGCGTCCTGGTCGGCACCGGAGTTCACGGTTTCCACGAACGGGTACAGGTTCACCACGACCAGGTCGAAGGGCTCAACGTTCATTTCCTCGAGCTGGCGGACGTGGTCCGGCAGGCGGCGGTCGGCCAGGATGCCGGCGTGGACCAGCGGGTGCAGGGTCTTGACGCGTCCGTCGAGGGCTTCCGGGAACCCGGTCAGCTCCGAGACTTCGGTGACCGGAACGCCTGCAGCGGCAATCTTGGATGCCGTGGAGCCGGTGGAAACAATGGTCACACCGGCGGCGTGCAGGCCAATGGCCAGCTCCTCCAAACCGGTTTTGTCATAGACCGAGATCAGGGCCCGGCGGATGGGAACACGGTTGAGCGGAACGCTTGTCACAGAAATACTCCAGGGGGTTGGTCGATGATGGCGACACCTAAAGTTTAGGCCACTACCACCGGGTAGGCTTTCAGCCATGACTCCCAGTGATCTTGCCCACTCCCCTGCGCCCGGCGCCCGCTCCGAGGCGCTCGAACTGCCCGCGGACTTGCCGCGCCTGGTCAACTCGGTCATTTGGCCCGGCTTTGTTGGCACCACGGTTCCGGCCTGGCTGGACGGGGCACTGCACAACGGCCTGGCCGGGGTGGTGTATTTTGCCCACAACATCGACCCGGACGCCCCCGGGCAGGTGGCCGCGCTCTCCGCCGCCATCCGCACCGCCAACCCGTCCGCCGTCGTCGGAGTGGACGAGGAGGGCGGCAATGTGACGCGCCTGCAGGCCCGGGACGGTTCCACGATCCCCGGCGCCGCCGTCCTCGGTGCCTTGAATGACCTGCCGACGACGACGGCAGCCGGGCGTGCGATTGGCCGCCTGTGCCGCGCGGCTGGGGTCAACCTGACCATCGCCCCGGTGGCGGACGTCAATACGAACCCGCTCAACCCCGTCATCGGCGTGCGTGCCTTCGGCACGGCCACAGCCCTGGTCAGCACGCACACGGCCGCCGCAGTGGCCGGTATCCAGGAACTGTGCGTGGGAGCCTGCGCCAAGCACTTCCCGGGGCATGGGGACACCGTGGCCGATTCCCATATGGACATTGCGCGCGTGGAGCTGTCCATGGCGCAGATGCGGGAGCACCACCTGCCGCCGTTCCAGGCTGCCGTGGACGCCGGAGTGGCCGCCATGATGAGCGCGCACATCATCATTCCCGAACTGGGCGAGGCGCCCGCCACCTTGAATCCGCGGGCAGGAGCGCTGCTGCGCGAGCTGGGTTTTGAGGGCCTGCTGATTACCGACGCCTTGGACATGGCCGCCGTGCGCGCCACCGTTGGGCCCGGCGAAGGCGCCGTTCTGGCGTTGCTGGCCGGCGCTGACCTGCTCTGCGTGGGGAACCCGCTGAACGCGTACACCACGGGCCGCGACGACGAGTCCTGCTACACCGAGGTGTATGACGCCCTGTACGACGCCGTCTCGTCCGGCCGCCTGCCGGTGGAGGTTTTGCGCGTTGCCGCCGCCAGGGTGGAGAAGTTTGCCCGGTGGTCCCTGGGGGCACCGAGCCCGGCCGCCGCCGGTCTGGCCGACGCCGACGCCGCCCTCGACTGGGTTTCCGTTGCGGCCCGCGCTTGCCGCATTGACCAGGGCGCCGGCGCCGTGGCGTTTGCCGATTCCGACGCCGTGGTGACGCTGATCGATGCCCGCACCGGACACAACATGGCGGCGGGCCCCACGGAGAACTTCATCGCCTCCGCCCTCATGGACGCCCACGAGGTGAACGCCGTCCGCGCATCCGAGCTCAGCTCCGAGGGCCTCACCGACCTCGCCGACACCGAAGAATCGTTGGGCGAGCCTGTCCTGGTCATCGTGGACTCGCTGATGTCGGCCGAGCAACAGGCCACCTTGGCCGCTGTTGCCGCCGTCGCACCCCACGCGGTCTGCATCAACGCCGGCTTGGTCCCGGAGGCCGGCACGCCGTCCGGCACCGCGCTGACCACCATCCACACCCATGGCTTCAGCCGCGTCACCGCCGAGGCCGTGGTGCGCCTGCTCGAAACCGTATAGGGGCCCACCGGCACATCGGCTATGCGGGCGCGCCGGCGGACGCTAAATACGGTTCCGGGGCCCGGGGCCCTGGATGGCCTGGTGGGTGGCCTCCAGTGCGTCGACGGCAACGGCAAAGCACTGTTGTGCCACGCCAACGAACAGGCAGTCCACCACGGCCAGCTGCGAGATTCGCGAAGCCATGGCGCCGGCCCGAAATGGCGTTTCCCTCACAACCGTCAAGAGCTTCAGGCCGGCCTCCTTGGCGGCAGCCGATTCGGGTGCATTGGTGATGACCAGGGTGGTGGCACCGCGTTGCTTGGCAAGGCGCAGGAACTCGAGGACCGATGTTGTGGCCCCACTATGCGAGAAGGCAATGGCCACATCATTTTCGCCCATCAGGGATGCGCCCATGAGCGCGTTGTCCGCGTTGGGGAACGCGGTGGCGGCCAGCCCGATCCGAAAGAGTTTGTAGCGCAGGTCCTCGGCAACCACGGAGCCGGCGCCGACGCCGTAGATGTTGATGCGCCGTGCCGTGGCGATGATCTTGACGGCCTCCTCGAGCACGGCCAGGTCAAGGTTCACGGTTGTCTCCTCGATGCCCATGGTCTCGGTAAACCTGATCCTGGCAACATTTTCGGCCATGGAGGACGCCGGGTTGATGTCAATCCCAAACTCCGGCCGGGCCGTCCCCGGGGCGGCGGCCGCCTCGCGCCCAAGCTCCGTGGCCAGGGCAAGGCGCAACTCGGCGTAGCCCGTGAATCCAATGGCCCGGCAAAAACGAACCACCGACGGGTCCGAGGTGTGGCACAGCTGTGCCAGCTCGGAAATGGTGTGACTGAGCACCAGCGCGGGCTCGGCAATGATGGCCGCGGCAATGCGGGCCGACGACGGCGGCAGCGACGGCAGTTTTGAATGGATGGTGGACTGAATGCTCACCGGACACCTTCCCATCGATGTGGCTCCCGCAAAGACGCGAACCAGGGCTTTGCGTCGCGCCTCGAGAGGAAAGTAGGCATGAGCTCTAGTGCGCGGTAATCGCGGAGAATATACTCACAAGATACAGACAGTTGTTCATTTACGAAATACCACTCCAAGATGTAAAAGAACTACGTAAAGTCGCTGACCCCGTTCCTCCCCTTGAAAGGCTTCCGTGAACACCCACGATGCGACGGCGGCACTGCGAGCCGAACTGGACACCCTGACCACCGAGTCCTCCAACAGCAAGTACCCGGACCTTGCCGCCCTTGCCACCGACGAGCTGGTGGCGGCCATGAACGGCGAGGATGCCCTGGTTGCCGGCGCCATCAGCCAGCACCTCCCCACCATCGCGGGAATCATCGATGAGATTGCCCGGCGCATGCACGACGGCGGGCGGCTCATCTATGTGGGCGCCGGCACCCCGGGCCGCATGGGCATCCTTGATGCCAGCGAATGTCCGCCGACCTTTGGCACGGACCCGTCCCTGGTGGTGGGCGTGATCGCGGGCGGGCAAGCCGCGGTGAAGCAGGCGGTGGAAAATGCCGAGGACAGCGAGGAAGCCGGCGCGGCAGACATGGCGGTGCTCAAGCTGACCAGGAACGACTCCGTGGTTGGCATGGCGGCCTCAGGGCGCACCCCCTACGTCATCGCAGCCATCAAAGCCGCCAGGGAATGCGGAGCCTACACCGTGGGCTTCGCCTGCAACAACGGCTCCCCGCTGGGTGCCGCCGCGCAGACAGCCCTCGAAGTTGAGGTGGGCCCGGAGTTCCTGACCGGTTCCACGCGGCTGAAGTCCGGCACCTGCCAAAAACTCGTGCTGAACATGATCAGCACCATCGTCATGATCCGGCTGGGCAAGACCTACAAGAACTTCATGGTTGACCTTCGGGCAACAAACGCCAAGCTCCGGGCACGCAGCGAACGCACCCTGATGCGCGCAACCGGCTGCGACGCCGCCACGGCGGCGGCTGCACTGGCCTCCGCCGACGGGCACGTCAAGGCAGCCATCCTGGCAATCATGACCGGCCTGCCGGCCGCCACATCGGCGGCGCTGCTGGCCGAGCACCACGGCTACTTGCAGGAATCCATCACTGCCGGGACGCCATCTCAAGCAGCTGCACCCGCGGCGGATTAACGGGTGTCATCTTAATTCGAAGGACCAGTGCACCGTCCCGGGCCGGCAGTTCCCACTCCGCCGCGGCCGGGGTTTTCCACGTCGGCGGCAGGCACCTCCCCTGGGAGCTTCCAGGAGCCAGGAGCGGCCCGACGACGGCGAGCGCAGCCTCCAGGGCTGCCCGGCGCTCATGCCACGGCACGTCAAGCCCGACATTGCTGCTGAATTCCTCCCCCGCCAAGGCCGTATCCCAGTTGCGGACGAGCGCTTCCACGGATTCCATGGCCCCGAGGGTTTCGGGCCATGGCACCATGGGGTCCTGCCCCTGGCGAGTTTCCGGGAGTCCGGAAAGTTGCCCGCCGGCCACGGCGGGAACTGGCGAAACCACCGGTGAATCCTGCTGCAGAAATTCCTCCAAGAGTTCCTGCACCGCCACCCCCACGTTTGAGTAGCTGGCGTTCTCAAAGCCGACCATGGCCAGGCCACGGCCTGGATGCCATCGCATGTGGGAGCTGAAGCCCGGATACCCTCCGGAGTGCCCCACCACGGTCCCATGGAGGGCATGGTGTTGGACCACCAGTCCGTAACCGTATCCGTTGACGGTTCCCTCGGGGCCCACCTCACCGGTTCGCCGGTGCATGGTTTGCATTTCCCTGCGGGTTTCACGGCTCAGGGGGCCGTTCCCCGGGGAGCCGTCTTCCGCGAAGGCATCCATCAGCCACTGGGCCCACCGGCCCAGGTCGTCCAGGGTGCAAAAGATCCCGCCGATGGCTGAAAAGACGCCGGGCCCGCTCATCCCCAATGCCGTCCAATCGGGGTCTTTGCCATAGTTGGCTGCCGAGGTTTTCTTGCGGAAGCCCGTAGCCACGCCGGTGGCCGATGACTCCCCTGCGGCGATGCCGGCCAGCACGCTTTCGCGGCTGAAGGCGGTGCCCGTCAGGCCGAGCGGGACCAGGAATTCATTCTCAACAAACTCCGTGTAGCCGGCTCCGGAAACTACTTCCACCACCCGGCCGAGCATGGCATATCCCAGATTGGAGTATTCGTAGCCGCTGCCGGGCCGGCGAACCAGGCGCACGCCGTCGCCCAGCATTTGGGCAAAGTCCGCCCTGGTGATGCTTTCCAGGCGATCGGCCCATGGGTCATCCGTGGGCATTCCGGAGGACATGCTCAGGAGCATGCGCAGGGTCAAGGGAGCCGGGTCCAGCCCGGCACCCCACCCTGTCACGATGAGCTCGGGAAGGTACCGGGCAACGTCGTCGTCCAGGTCCAGGCGGCCCCGGTCACGCAGCAGCAGGATGGCCGCGGCCGTGAACGACTTGGTGCAGGAGGCAATCCTAAAGGCGGTGGTGGTGGCCGGCGGGGTACCGCGGACGTCAATCCGGCCGGCCAGGCCCTGGCCAATCCGGGTATCGCGCGAATACGCTGCCAGGGCTGTGGCCGGCGCCCGGCCCCCGTCCGTCCGGGTTTGCGCCCGATCTTGTAGTTCCTGCATCAAAGCCCTCCTTTTCCTGCGCTACGCGCAGCCATGCTCGAATCGTCAAATCTGCCGCCCTGACGGCGCTCAGACGGCGGTCAAAAAGTCCGCCAGGATGCGTTGGCCGGTGCGCAGGCTGTGAACGGGAACCCGTTCGTCAATGCCATGGACCCCGGCCACGGACCTGCCCTCCGGGTCGGCACCCAACGGAGAGAATCCATAGCAGGAGATCCCCAGGGGTGCGAAGGCTTTGGCGTCGGTGCCGCCGCCCATGCAGTACGGAACCACGACGGCGGCAGGGTCGTGCCGCCGCAGGGCCGCCGCCATGGCGGCGAACCATGTTGATTCCGGCGAGGACGCAGTGGGTGGCTGGTAGGACAGGAACTCCCGGGTGATCCCCTCCCCGAGCAGGCTGTCCATGGTGGCCAGGGTTTCCTCCTCCGTGCCGGGCAGTGCCCTGATGTCAATGTCAGCTTCGGCTACTCCGGGGATGACATTGACCTTGTATCCGGCGCGCAGCACGGTGGGTGTTGCGGAGCAGCGCACCGTGACGGCGGCAACGGTGCCAGCTTCCCCCATGACGGCGATCGCCTCCTGCGCGCCCGCCTCGCAGCTGAGGTCGGCCGCGAAGCCCAGAGCCGCCGTCGTGCCTTCAATGTAGGCGCGAACCACAGGGGTGATGGTCAGCGGCCACTGGTAATTTCCCACCCGTTCCAAGGCGGAGACCAGGATCTTGACGGCGTTCCTGTCCACGGGCCGTGAGCCGTGCCCCGACGTTCCCGTGGCACGCACCCGGAGGTGGAGGGTGCCGCGTTCCGCCACAGCCACCGGGTACAGGTGCACCGGGGTGCCGTCGACGGCGGCCAGAACCGTTGCGCTGCCGCCGGACTCACCAATGGCCGCCTCCACGCCGGCAAAAAGCTCCGGGTGCTCGGCCGCCAGCCATAGCGCGCCATAGTCGCCCTTGTCCTCCTCGTCCGCCACGAAGGCCACCACGATGTCCCGGCGCGGGCGCGTCCCTGTATCCGCCCAGTCCAGGAGCGTCACCAGCGTCATCGCCACCATGTCCTTCATGTCCGAGGCCCCGCGCCCGTACACGTACCCGTCCGCGACGTGCCCGCCGAACGGGTCAAAGCTCCATTGCTCGGGTTCGGCCGGGACCACGTCCAGGTGCGCATGCACCAACAGTGCCGGCAGCGCGGGCTCGCTTCCGGCCACCCTCACCACCACCGAGGACCGGTGCGGGTCCGGCCCGAGCAACACCGGATCGTAGCCGGCATCCTGCAACAGTCCATGGATAAAGGCCGCTACTTCCGCCTCGCCCCGGCTGTTGCCCTCGCCAAAGTTCGTCGTGTCAAAGCGAATGAGTTGCGCACACAGCGCGGCAACATCGTGCCTCACGGGATCTCCTAACGGTTTTGTATCGGAATGGGACTCCCCTAGGAATCGTAAGTGATTTGCATTACGTTTGTGGAGTTCGTAACTCATTTACGCAATTCACTTGACAAGCTGCGGGCCGGCACGAGGTTGCACCGGCCCACATGTTGCACAGCTGAGGGGAAAGTAATGGCATATCCAACGACCACCGACACGCAGTCAGCGAATTCCGGGAGGAAGGGCAGATCGCGGCGCCCCCTGGCGGCTGCCGTCCTTGCCCTTTCCCTGGCCATGGCACCCCTCGCGATCGCTCCGGCGGCTGTCGCGGCCACCGACACGCCGGCCGGCGGCACCGTCTTGAAGCTGGCCCTGACAGGTGACATCGACTCCTTGAACCCGTTCAAGGCCATCCTTGCCTCAAGCACCAGCATCCTGGGCTTGGAGTACCAGAGCCTGGTGGCCTACGGGCCCAAGAACAATGAAGAAATTCCGGGCATGGCCGACAAATGGGAAACGTCCCCCGACGGCAAGGTGTGGACCTTCCACATGCCCAAGGACCGCAAGTGGAGCGACGGTGAGCCCATTACCGCCAAGGACGCCGAATGGACGTTCAAGGCCATCCAGACCAACGACGCCCTGAAGCAGGCCAACGGCGGTTTGCTGGAGAGCGTGGTCTCCGTGGCGGCCACCGACGACGAAACCCTCGTCTTGACGCTCAAGGAACCACAAGCCCCCAACCCGGGGACCCAGCTGCCCATCATGCCCGCCCACATCTGGTCCAAGGTCCCCGATCCGGCCACCTTCACCAATGAAAAGGACAGTGTTGGCTCCGGCCCGTTTGTCATCGCCAACTATGACAAGAGCTCCGGGGTCACCCTCAAGGCCAACCCCAACTACTGGCAGGGCAAGGCAAAGATTGCCGGCATCACCTATGTCCCCTACAAGAACACCGACGCCGCCGTCCAGGCCTTGAAAACGGGCGAAATTGACATCGTCAGCGGCCTCACCCCGGCGCAGTACAACGCCTTGAAGAATGTTTCCGGCATCACCACCAATGCCGGGGCGGGCCGCCGCTACCAAGCCATCGGCATCAACCCGGGCACCAAGACCCACGACGGCACCCCCATGGGTGACGGCAACCCGGCCTTGCAAGACCTGAAAGTGCGCCAGGCCATCGTCATGGCCATCGACAACAAGACGCTGCTGGAAAAAGTCCTGCAGGGCCTCGGGCAGCCGGCAACCGGCGAAGTGCCGGCCGCGTATCCCCTCTACCACTGGGGCACCAAGGACCTGCCACTGCAGTACAACGTCGCGGAGGCCAACAAACTCCTCGACGAGGCCGGCTACACCAAGGGCAGCGACGGAATCCGCGTCGACAAGAAGGGTGCGCCGCTGAAGCTCCGCCTCATGGGCCGCAACACCGACCCAACCCACCAGCAGATGGCCGACTACATCAAGCCCTGGCTGAAGGAGATCGGCATTGACGTCTCAACCGTCATGAAGTCCTCCGCACAGGTCAACGATGATTCGACCGTGGGCAACTTCGATTTGTACTTCACCGGGTGGGGCATGGGTCCGGACCCGGACTTCCAGCTTTCCATCAACACCTGCGCATCCCGGCCCAATGCCGACGGAACCGGAGCCACCAGTGAAAACAACTTCTGCGACCCGGCATTCGACGCCATCTACAAGGCGCAGCATGTGGAACTGGACCAGGCCAAGCGCAGCGCCCTGGTCGGCCAGGCACAGGAGATGATCCACAACTCCGCAGTCAATGACGTCATGTATTACGCCAACTCGCTCGAGGCCTACCGCTCGGACAAGTTTGAGCCGTTTACAACCCAGCCCGAAAAGGGTGGCGTCATCACCAGCCAGAACGGCCCGTGGAGCTTCTACTACGCCACGCCGGTGTCGTCGACCTCTTCAACGGATCCCTCCTCCGAAGGCTTCAACCCGGCGTTCGTCGTGGTACCGCTGGTCATCGTTCTCCTTGCCGGCGGTGGATTCGTCCTGTACCGGCGCCGTCGCACCACTGCCGACGAGCGAGAGTAACCCATGTCCGCATCACAACTGCTAGGGGCGGAACCCTCCCCCGACCTTGACGAGCCGGGCCGGGGAACGTCCTGGCTGCGCTACGTGGCCATGAAGGCCGGCGGATCACTGTTCTCCCTGGTCATGGTGGTGCTGCTGGGCTTCTTTGCCTTCCGAATCCTGCCCGGTGACCCTGTACGGTCGCTGGCCGACGGACGGCAGGTCACGGCCGGGCAGATGGACATTTTGCGCAAACAATACGGCCTGGACCAGCCGGTCATTGCCCAGTTCTGGCGCTACCTGACCGATCTGGCGAGGGGCAAGCTGGGTGACTCATATACCTACAACCGCCCAGTCATGGAATTGATCCTTGACCGTCTGGGCCCCACCTTGTTGTTGACCGGAACTGCGGCCGCGCTGTCCGTTGTGCTGGGCCTTTGGCTTGGCCAGCGGACGGCGTGGCGCCGCGGCAGCATGTTTGACAAGGCACACACCGGCATTGCGCTCACCCTTTGGTCGGTGCCCACGTTCTGGCTTGGCCTGTTGATGCTCCTGGTGTTTGGCGGAACCCTGCACTGGTTCCCCACTGGTGGCATGGTGACAGCCGGCAGCACGGCCACGGGACTGGCCCAGCTGTGGGACATCGCCAGGCACCTGACGTTGCCAATGCTGACCATGGTGGCTGTTGTCTACGCCCAATACCTGATGGTGATGCGTGCCTCCCTCCTGGAGGAAATGAGCGCCGACTACCTTGTCACAGCGCGTGCCAAGGGCCTGCGTGAGGACGATGTGCGCCGCAAGCATGCTGTCCCCAACGCCCTGCTGCCCACCGTCACGCTGATCTTCCTGACCTTGGGCGGGCTGATTGGCGGTGCCGTGACGGTTGAGACGGTCTTCTCCTGGCCAGGGCTGGGATATCTGACCTTCCAAGCCCTGTCCGCCCCCGATTTCCCGCTGCTGCAGGGAACCTTCGTCGTCTTTTCATCGATTGTGATCATTATGAACTTCTTCGCGGACATCCTGTATCGAGTCCTAGACCCGCGGCTGCGTACGGCATGAGCGCCCCAACAGCTGCGGGCACCCGCGGGTCCCGGGTCAATGTGGCCGCGGCCAGGAGGAGGCAACGCGCCGGGGAGGTGTGGCGTGAGTTCTGCTCGAACCGCTCCGGACTCGTTGGCCTGGTTGTTCTGGCGATCGTCATCGGGCTGGCCTTGCTGGCCCCCATCCTGGCCCCGTCGGACACCCTGGATGTCACCCGTGTCACCGCGGGCCAGAATGAGCCCCCATCATGGGCCAACCCGCTGGGCACCGATCCGTCGGGGCGTTCGGTGCTGGCCATGCTGATTTGGGGGGCCCGTGTTTCCCTGCTTGTCGGCTTCAGCGCCACCGCCGTATCCATGGTCATTGGCACGGTGGTGGGCATGGCTGCCGGCCACTTCACGGGCTTGACCCAGGCCGCGCTGATGCGCCTGATTGACTTCTTCCTGGTGGTCCCCGGACTGGTGCTGGCGATTGTCCTTTCCTCGATCATCGGCCCGGGCGTCACCACCATCATCGTCGCGATCGGCATTACGTCCTGGGCGGGCACGGCACGCATCGTCCGTTCACAAACCCTGACAGTGGAATCCAGGGCCTACATTGAACGCAGTTGGGCGCTGGGCGCCTCCAATGCCCACATCAT
Source organism: Specibacter sp. (assembly GCA_049578485.1). Classification (GTDB taxonomy): domain Bacteria; phylum Actinomycetota; class Actinomycetes; order Actinomycetales; family Micrococcaceae; genus Specibacter. Next base: position 13,800 of record JBAUMA010000496.1, on the reverse strand, counting down.
TGGCAAGCATGTGCTGCCGGCCGTCATGCCGTTGGTGCTGGCCAACACGACCCTGACCGTGGGCTCGGCGGTGATCGCCGAATCGACGCTGTCTTTCCTGGGGCTGGGCGATCCCGGCAGCATCTCGTGGGGTTCCATGCTCAAGATGGCGTTGGACACCGGCGCCGCCACCGGCGGTTTCTGGTGGTACGTCCTCTCCCCCGGGCTGGCTATCGTCGGTGTGGTGCTTTGCTTCACCCTGGTGGGACGCGCCCTTGAGTCAGTCATCAATCCAACGTTGAGAGGCCGCTAATGCCACGCCTGGAATTTGTGGATCTGTCAGTCACCTACCGCACGCAGACAACAACCGGACCCGGCGAACTGACTGCCGTTGACGGGGTGAACCTTGTGGTGGAGCCTGGTTCCACGCTGGGTTTGGCTGGCGAGTCCGGCTGCGGAAAATCAACGCTGGCCATGTCCGTGCTGCGGCTGTTGCCCGCCAACACCCGCACCACCGGCAAGATCCTGTTGGGCGAGGACAACGTGCCCGATCTGGGGTGGGGACGCCTGCGGGCGGTGCGCTGGACGGAAGCGGCGATCGTTTTCCAGGGCGCCATGCACTCGCTGAATCCCGTGCGGAAGGTCAGGGACCAAATCGGCGAAGCACTTCTGGTCCATGCCACGGGCGAAAGGGCGAAGTACAAGGACGAGAAAACCCGGGACTCCCGGGTAGCGGAGTTGCTCAAGCTGGTGGACCTGTCACCGGCAAAAGGTGCAAGCTACCCGCACGAACTCTCCGGTGGGCAAAAGCAGCGCATCATGATCGCCATGGCGCTGGCCTGTGAACCGGAACTGATCATCGCGGACGAGCCGACAACGGCCCTGGACGTGGTGGTGCAGGCCCAGGTCCTGAAGGTGTTGGGCGATCTGGTCGCGTCCCGCGGCCTGTCCCTGATCATGATCAGCCACGACCTGTCGGTACTCGCGGCAACCTGCGAAAGAATCGTGGTGATGCAGAACGGAAAGATCGTGGAACAAGGCCCGTCCGCCGAGATCATGCTCAATCCCCAACACCCGCACACCCAAGCCCTGGCCTCGGCCTTTCCGTTGATTGGCGACCCTGCCTCCCGGCTTCGGCTGCCCTCCTATGCCGCTCCCGAGGCAGGCGCAGGCGGGCAGGACGCCGGGCGGGCCGACGACGTCGTCCTTGAAGCTCGGAACCTGACCGTCACCTTTGGCGGGAGAGGCGGCTCCACGAACGCCGTGGACGACGTCAACCTCAGCTGCCGGCGAGGCGAGATCACGGCGCTAGTGGGACAGTCCGGCTCTGGGAAGACCACGCTGGCACGGACCATGCTGGGTTTGCAACGCCCCAGCTCCGGTGCGGTGTACTACAAAGGCAACCCGCTCAAGCATCGGCGAAAGGACCTGAAGTCATACCGCAAGGCGGTGCAGTTTGTGCTGCAGGACCCGTCCGCCGCACTCAATCCCAAGCACACCGTGTACGAGGCCGTCGCGGAGGGGCCGCGGCTGCACAAATTGCCGGGCGATGAACGGGAGATCGTGTCCCGGGCATTGCGCCGGGCCGAGCTGAACCCTCCCGAGCGTTACCTGGCCACCATTCCGCAGGAACTCTCCGGCGGGCAACGGCAACGTGTGGTCATTGCCGGGGCGTTGGCCCTGGATCCGGAATTCCTGGTTGCGGACGAACCGGTGGCCAGCCTGGACGCCTCGGTTCGGGCCGATATTCTTGCCTTGCTGTTGAAGCTGCGCTGCGAATCCGGGGTTGGGGCACTGGTCATCACCCACGATTTGGGGCTTGCCTGGAACATCGCCGACAGGGTGGTGGTCATGTACCAAGGAAAGATCGTGGAGGAAGGGCCGGTGGAACAAGTGTTGCTTGACCCCCAGCATGAATACACCAAGACACTGCTGAGCGTGGTTCCGACGGCCCCGGCGGCGGTCGTGGGGCGGCACGATCACGGCGGTGCCCAGTGACGGCTGCACAGTTGCCCGGCCCGCTGCGGGCCGGGGACCGGGTGGGGCTCATCTCCACCTCGGGCACCCCCACGGCGGAGAACTTCAGCCGGGCCGTTGCCCTGCTGGAGTCCTGGGGCTTGGTCCCGGTCCCGGGCGAACACGCCTTGGCCACGCATCCGCGGGCAACGTACCTGGCCGGAACCGACGTGCAGCGTGCGGCGGACCTGCAGGCTGCCTGGTGCGATGACTCCCTGTCGGGGGTGTTCATCGTGCGCGGCGGCTACGGCACGGTCCGGCTCCTGGACCATTTGGACGTCCCCGCGTTGCGCTCGGCACGGGCCAAGCCCTTGTTTGGCTCCTCCGACGTCACGGGGATTCACGAGTTCTGGGCTGCCGAGCTGGGCATGCCGACGTGGTTCACCCCCATGATTGCCACCAATTCGCTCCTGGATGACCCGGGCGCCCTCGAGAGCCTCCGGCGCGCCGTCTTTGACCCGCCCCTCGGGCGAACGTTCACGTCGGCAACAGCGCAAACAATGGTGCCCGGCACGGCCCACGGCTTGACGGTGGGCGGCAACCTGAGCCTGCTCGCCATGACCATGGGCGCCCACGGCAGAAACAAGCCCTCCAATGCGGGCAGGATCGGCCTGCTTGAGGACGTTACGGAAGACATCTACAAACTCGACGGCCTGCTCCACACCCTCCTGCGCGCCGGCTGGTTCCAGGGCATGGCAGGGCTTGCCCTGGGGTCATGGAAGGATTGCGGGGACTTGGCCGACGTCCGGGCACTCGCCGATGAGCTGCTCACCCCGCTGGGCATCCCCCTCGTGTGGGAGCTTGGTTTTGGCCACGACACGGCGGGCCAGAGCATTCCCCTCGGCGTCCCCGCCACGCTGATTGCCGACCAGTCGCCACGGCTGGTGCTGCAATGAGCACCCGGGCGCCGGAGGGTCTCGCTGCCGAACTCCTGGAGATCCTAGAGCGTGCGGTAGCTGATGGCATCACGCCGTCCGCGAGCTGCGCCGTCGTCGTCGGCGGCCGTCCGCTGCCGGTGTTCACGGCCGGGGAAGCCTCGCCAACAACGTATTTCGATCTGGCCTCCGTCACCAAGGTCTTCACGGCAGTCACCGCATTGGCACTGGTTGACGCGGGCATCCTGTCCCTGGATGACCCCGCGGCCACGTGGCTTGAACCGTACGCGAGGGGCGCGAAGTCGGGGGTGACCCTCCGCCACCTGCTCACCCACACCTCCGGGCTGCCGGGAACCTGGGGCGGTTGGCGAACGGCGCTCGCGCAGGGGCACGGATTCAACCGCGCCGCACTGTTGGAGGACCTGTTGTCCATGGATCTTGCGGCGCCCCCGGGAACACGCTTTGAGTACTCCTGCGTTGGCTACAACTCCGTCATGGCCATGGCCGAACGGGCCACCGGCCGCCCCTGGGCGCAAGTAGTGGGCGATCATGTCCTGGCCCCGGCCGCCCGGCTTCATCCGGACACGGCTGTAGCGGAATTGACCGGCGCGCCCGACCCGGCTCGGTGTGCGCCCACCGAGTTCCAACCCGAATATGGGCGCGGCATGGTGCGCGGGGTGGTCCACGACGAGGCCGCGTGGTCGCTGGGCGGGCTCTGCGGCAATGCCGGCATGTTCGGCACTGCCGCAGCACTTGCCGGCTTCGGCGAGCTCGTCCGGAACGGCCTCCCCGGAATCCTGAGCCCCGTCCTGGCCGCCGAGATGTGGCACGACCAGCTGCCCTTGGTGTTGGCCGGCCAGCTGGAGTCCGGCGGGCCCGGCTACGGGCACGGGCTGGGATTGCGAATCGGCCAGGAATCCTGGATGGGCAACCATCCAAAGGGGCGCGGCCATAACGGATTTACCGGGACCTCGCTGCTGATGGACCGGGAGGCGGGCATCACCGCCGTCCTGCTTACCAACAGGGTCCACCCCAGCCGAACACTCTCGGATGTCACCGAGCTGCGCCGCACAGTTTCGGATGCCGTGTATGCCGCAGCCAGCCCCGGAAGGCCCCACCATGTCCCTCGTCTCTGACTACAGTGACGGCACACCAGCCATGTCCTACCAGCTCATCAATTTCTCCGGCGACATCCTGGCCGAACGCCATGCCGGCATGACTTTTTATTCCGCCAGCACCATCAAGCTCGCCGTCCTGGTTGCCGCCATGCAGGCAGTGGACCAAGGGGCGCTCTCCCTGGAGATGCCGATGATCTCCACGCATACGTTCACCAGCGGGGCCCCGGGCCACTGCCCCTTCAGCTTTGAGCCGGAGGAGTACGACGCCGGGCTGCCGCCGGAGGGCGCCACCATGACCCTGCGCGAGGTGTTGGGCCGGATGATCACCGTCTCCTCCAACGAGGCCACGAACATGGTGGTGGAGCTCCTTGGCTTCCCGGCGGTCAACGCGGCCCTGGCGTTCTGCGGGGCCGGGGATTCGATGATGGAACGGCTCATCGGGGACATTGAAGCCCTGCATGCCGGGCTGACCCACCAGGTCAGCGCCCGCGACCTTGTCGGCATCATGCTTGCCATTGTGGGCGGACGGGTTGCCGGCCCGGAACTGACACAACTCATGACGAGGTGGCTGCAGGCCCAGGAATTCCCCGTCATCGGCTTGGAGATTCAGGCGGTGGACCCGCTGGCTTCCTGGGGCAGCAAGTCCGGATGGGTGACCGGCATCCAGCACGATGTCGCCTTTGTCATTCCCCGGGACGGGCGGGACGACGGCGGATATATCCTGGCGGTCTGTACGCGCGCCTACCCTGACGCCGACGCGACGGAAGCCATTCGGACGGTCACGGCCATGGCCCATGCGCTTGCGGCCGGCTGAGCGCTTCGCCTCACATCAACCCTTCAATTCCCTGCCCCGGGGTGTCCGGGAGGATGATTTCCGCCCCCTGGTAGTGGGCCCCTCCCCGGATTGGCGAGGAAGCCAGCCACAAGCCCCCGTCCAGATCCTGCGCACCGCCGGCGACCGCCACCCCGGACGGCAAGGTGGCAGCGAGCGCGGCTGCCGCACCGATCCCCACCTGGCTCTCGAGCATGCAGCCAACCACGACGCCGAGCCCGGCCCGGTGCGCCCGCGCCACCATGCGCTGCGCGGGCCGCAGCCCGCCCGTCTTGGCCAGCTTGATGTTGACCAGGGGCGCCGCCTTGAACGTCAACAGGGTCTCCAAGTCTGCGGCAGTCCAGACGCTTTCATCGGCCATGACGGGAGTGCAGACGGCTGCGCTCACCCGCGCCAGGCCCTCCCAGTCCCCCGCGGCCACCGGTTGTTCCACCAGCTCGATTCCCAACTGGTTCTCTTCAAAAGCCCGGATCATGGCGATGGCTTCCTCCGGGGTAAACGCCTGGTTCGCGTCGATCCGCAAGGTGACGGCGGGGCCGACAGCTGCCCGAACTGCAAGCATGGCCGCGAGCGGATCATGGGCAGCATCCAGTTTGACCTTCAGGCATCCGAACCCCTCAGCTGCATGGGCCAGTGCCCGCTCTGCCAGCGCCCCCGGTGCGGCCACGGACAACGTCATGTCCGTGAGCACCCGGCCCTGCCGCACGGCTCCCTCCGGGGCCGGCCCGCCGTCGGGTGCCTGGCCGGCCAAGTACACCTCCAACGGAACTCCTGCTTGTTGGGCGCCAAGATCGTGGAGTGCACAGTCAACGGCCGCCCGTCCCGCGCTTGGAGCGGAGCTCGTCTCCACCAGGCCAATGGCGTGGCTGATGTCGGCGGACCCTGCCAGCAGCGACCACAGCGGCCCCTCGGCGGCTGCAATCACGGCGGACGTGGAGGTTTTAGTGACAACGCTGATGGGCGCCTCACCCCACCCGCTCCTGCCGTCACTATCGCGCACTTCAACCAGCACGGTCTCCAGCCCGGTCGCGCTGCGCACCGCCGTCGTAAACGGCCGGCGCAAGGGTATCGACACGCGGTGGGCAATCAGGGCGGTCAGGTTCACGGCGGGAGCCTTAGCAGTTTGTGGGGGAATGGTTCACGGTTCAGCCTAGCGATCGGTGCCCGTCATGGAGGTGTTTGCGCCGGCATTAGCCGATATTGTTGGTTCAGACATCCCACCCAGCGGAAGGCACCATGGGCACCAGTACGGCCTTGATCACCGGGGACCAGGTGGTCCAGGAACTGCCATGGCGCTGGCGGGTGCAGGGCAGCATTTTCCTCATTGGCGGGCTCGGCTTCATGTTCGACGCCTGGGACGTGACGCTGAACGGCTTCCTGATCCCCCTGTTGTCCAAGGAATGGGGGCTCGACGCCGGCCAGGCCGCGTGGATCGGTACCTCGAACCTGATCGGCATGGCCGTTGGAGCGTTTGCCTGGGGCTCCATTGCGGACGTGATTGGCCGCAAGAAGGCCTTCACGCTGACCCTGCTTATTTTCTCCGTGTTCACCGTGCTGGGCGCCGTCTCCAACGATTTGACCATGTTTTGCCTGTTCCGGTTCCTGGCCGGTTTTGGCCTGGGCGGCTGCATCCCCGTGGACTACGCGCTGGTCGGTGAGTTCACTCCGCGCAAGCACCGCGGCAGGGTGCTCACGGCCATGGACGCGTGGTGGCCCATCGGTGCCTCGCTGTGCGGGGTGGTCTCGGCCGTGCTGATGGCCACCTTTGGCGACTGGCGCTTGTTGCTGCTGGTCATGGTGCTGCCCGCCCTGCTCGTGTTCTGGGTGCGTGTCGGTGTGCCGGAATCTCCTCTTTACCTGGTCCGGGCGGGCCGGCCTGTCGAGGCCAAGAAGGTCATCGACGGGCTGATCCGGCGTACCGGCGCCGTGGTGGGTCCGTGGAAACTGCCTGATCCGGCCGATGCGCCCAAACTGTCGCTGGGCAAGGTCACCGACCAGCTGGCCGGGCTGTGGCGCTTCAATTGGCGCATCACCTCCGTGGCATGGTCCCTGTTCCTGACCATCCTGCTCGTCTACTACGGCGCCCTGACCTGGATGCCGTCCATCCTGGTGGCCACCGGATATGCGGCGAACAAGGCGTTCATGGCGACTGCCGCCATGACCGGAATCGGGCTGGTGGGCGTGGTGGCTGCGGCACTGCTGGTTGAACGAGTGGGGCGGAAGTGGATCCTGGCGGTCACGGGCCCCCTGGCGGCGTTGTCGCTGGTGATCTTTGCCCTCGTACTGGATGCCCCGTTGGCGGCGCAGATCTGGCTGCTGGTGTTTGGCTTTGTCATCCAGGTGGCCATCCCGGTCTTGTACACCTACGTTTCCGAGCTATATCCCACGCACTTGCGGGCCACTGGATTTGGCTGGGCCTCCACCGTTTCACGGGTGGGCGCCGGGCTCGTGCCGCTGATTTTCGGCTCGCTGCTGTGGCCCGTGCTTGGCCTTCCCCTGACGTTCGCGCTGACGGGCGGCCTGGTGCTGCTGGCAGTTCTCTGGATGGCGGTCTCCGCCCCGGAAACCAAGGGCGCAGCGCTGCACTAGCCGTGTCGTCCGTCCCACGCTTTCAGCATTTGCCCACCTTGGCCCGATAGTCTGTGGCCGAAACTCACGTCACTACCCCGAGGAAAAACCATGAGCGCCCTGCTGCCCACCGCCTTGTCCACCGCCGGCCTGCTTGGCGGCTACCAAACCGCCCGTGCCACCAAGAACCGCCAACTGGGCGGCGCCGTGCTGGCTGCGGCCGGCGCTGCAGCGTTCGCGGGCTGGAAGAAGAACGCCGGGACAGGCACGGCCGTGGCCCTGACGGCCACCTATGTGTTGGCTTTTGGTGCGTCCCATCCGCTCGCCAAGAAGCTCGGCGCCTGGCCCGCCGTATACGCCGTGACCGGAGCCACGGCCCTGGCTTCGCTGGCGTTTGGCCGCGCCAGGAAGTAGCGCCACCAGGCGTAAACTTGGGACAGGCAGCTGCGCCGGGCGCGCTGCCGGACCACGGATGCGATAACAGCATCACCCCCGACTGACAAGGACCCCATGGAACTCGCCGCCGACTCTGCCGGCTTTCTCGCGAGCTTCTGGGTTTATCCCCTGGGCGCCGTGTTCGTCATGTTTTCGGCGCTGATTCCGCCCATCCCCAGCACCACGGTGTTTGTCGCCCTGGGTGCGGTCGCCGGGCTCGACGGCGGCCCCCGGGCCCTGCCGTTGGTCTTGGCCATGATGGCCGGGGCCCTGGCCGGCGACCTTGGCACCTACTGGTTGACCAAGCTCTTCGGGCATACCCGCTGGGGCACCCACAGGGGTCCCCGCCGCCAACGTGCAGTTGACGCCGCCACGAGGCGCCTGCGCCAGCGCCCGTATATTTTCATCCTGACCTCGCGGTTCATCCCGCTGGGCAGGCTGTCGGCCAATATTGCCGCCACCGTGGCCGGGTACCCGCTGCGCGCCTTTGCCACGTATTCGCTGGTCTCGGCACTGGTGTGGTCGCTCTATTCTGTTGGGGTGGGCATCTGCACCCGGTTCTGGCCGGGCATCTCCACGCAGGCTGCCGTGGTGGTGGCGATCGTCGCCTCCATCGTGCTCGGCTGGCTGCTGGGCAAAGTCTCCACCTGGTTCCTGGACAAGAAGAACTCAAGGCTCGGCACCGCCGTCGTCCCGTGAACGCCTCAGGCGCGGGCGAGGTCTCCCAGGACTTTGATGAGCAGCTCGCGTTCAGCCACCTTGATGCGTTCGTGCAGGGTTTCCTCGGTGTCGTCCTCAAGCACGGCCACCGGAGTTTGGGCGATGATGGGGCCGGTATCCACGCCGGCATCGGCAAAGTGGACAGTGCAGCCGGTGACTTTCACGCCGTAGGCCATGGCGTCGCGGACGCCGTGGGCCCCGGGGAAGGATGGCAGCAGGGCCGGATGCGTGTTGACATAGCGTCCTTCGAAGGCGTTGATAAAGCTCGGGGCCACGATCCGCATGAAGCCGCTGGAGACCACATAATCAGGCTTGTAGGCGTCGACCGCATCAAGGAGGGCCGCGTCCCAGTCAGCACGGGTGGCGTAGTCCTTGAAATTCACCACGAACGTGGCCAGGCCCGCGGCGGCGGAGCGCTCAATGCCGAAGGTGTCCTGGCGGTCGGCCCCGACGGCGGCGATCTCAATGTCCAGATCCCCCGCGGCGACGGCGTCGATCACGGCCTGCAGGTTGGACCCGGTCCCGGAAACTAAAGCAACAATACGCATGGGGACAATTTTAGGGGACGCGGCCCCCGCACCCTATTCGCCGCGTCGGGACATGGGTGCGTTGGCGCGGTCATGCTCAAGCCAGGGGCCCGCCAGGGATCCAAGCACGACGCCGATCCCCACTTCCGTCCCCACCCACAGTGCCGCCGTGAGCGGGGCGGGTCCGATGTCGGTCAGCCGCCCTATGCCAACGGAGCCGCCGGAAAGCCAGAACATGACGGCCGCCAAGGCCGCGGCCACCACGCCGATGGCCACGCCCAAGAACACCGTGGAGGCAGGCAACGAGATCCAGCGCTGGCGTACTTTCAGGGACAGCCACTCGTCAAAGTGGTTCTCGCCGGCGCGCACAAACCACCAACCAGCCAGCAGACCACCCACCACGGGGATCACCATGGCGGCAAAACCCCAGCCAAGGTTTCCGGCGGGCAGTGCCGCAAGCAGCGGAACGGGCGGCACGGGTGCCACCAAGGTCCCCAGCGGCGTGACGGTGGAACCCACTCCCAGCGAGAACCCGGCGCCGCTGGCCCACGCCATGGTCCAGGCGGCAAGGTTTGGCATGAAACCCAGCTGGGCCAGGGTTAGCGCCGAGCCGCCCACCGCACCCGGTTTCAGGCCCTGGTAGACGTCGACGATGTCCGTCCACCGCGCTGCAATGTTCACGGCCAGCAGGAGCGCCGACAGTGACAGGGCCGTCATGGAGGCGACGAAGCCCGAACGGACCACTGTCCACAGGTAGGAACCGGCCCAGCGTTGGTCCTGGCTGGTCTTGGCAATCCAGTCGGCGGCGTTGACGCCGATCAGCCGGCCCCATGAACCGGCCTCGAGCCGGGCCCCGATGATCAGGCCGAGGCCCGCAGGAATGATGGGAATGAGCATGCTGGGCAACAGCGCAGCTTCGACGGATGCCGTGCTGCAGATAAAGGCCGTGCCGAGGCCGGCGGCCGCATAGACCACGATGGCGCCCACGAGGGGCTGCCAGAGCTGATCGGTGTAGGAGGCCCGGGCTAGCCGGCGCCCGGCACGCCATGACAAGAAGAAGGGAATGAGCACCAGGCCAAGCGGCAGCAGGTCAAGAACGCCCGTCTGCACCGAGGCGGAGCTGGGGCCGGTGGTGATGGTCAGGTGCAGGGGCACCCCGTGCATGACGAGCCAAATCTGTCCGGCGAGCCGGGCAATGACGGAGCCGTCCTTTTCGGTGAAACCACCGGAAAACCAGACGGCGGCCAGGGGTACCACCACCACCAGCGCCGAAATGATAAAGATCTGGGCTGCTTCAATGGCCCCTTGCAGCCCCAGCGGCATGGGAAGTCCGTCTCGTTGGCCCCGGGCCGCTTTGTTATTCATCGTCTTCCATGGTGCCACACCCAGAGCGCCGCGGCCGTGAGAAGCGCCGGGGCACCCGTGACCAGCCCACCGTCGCCGGCCTTGGACGCCTGGACCGGGCCTGCGCGGGTGGAGGAAATGCTTGTTAAAAACGAATAGGGCCCGAATAAATCGGGACCCTATTCGCTCCAGTCCGTAAAGACTAAAGAAGTTGCACGGTTGCCCGCACGGTATCTTTAGAAATTAGATGGCCTGGATGTTTACTGCCTGGGGACCCTTCGGACCCTGCTCAACATCGAAAGAGACCTTCTGGTTCTCTTCGAGGGAGCGGTAGCCGGAGGAGTTGATCGCGGAGTAGTGCGCGAAAACATCCTGGCTCTGGTCATCCGGGGAGATGAAGCCGAAGCCCTTTTCAGCGTTGAACCACTTGACGGTACCTGTTGCCATTATTTCTGTTTCCTTCTGAAGTTGGAGATTCCGCCCGACCTTCGGGCCTCCGTTTTTACGGTGTAAGTCCGCTTCTCCAGAAAAGCGACGTAACCCCGAGGGGCGGCGTCGCTTCAACTACAAAAAACGCAACACTACAACTACGTCCCAGTATACATGTCTACGGCGGCAATGCCAGTATTTTCTGAGAGGTGCATCACTCTGGGGTCATATTTTCTCTTTTTGCCGGAAATAATCGCTGGCAACTGGCGGATTCCCGGCCCTGCCGCGTGACGCGTCACTCAATATGCACCACGGGGCAACCCAAGACTCACGAAGTGTTAAGAAGAAGAGGTTAAGGATAGCTCGACGCCGCATGGTGTCCTTATCCCCTCCGCGCACCCCGGGAGTGACCCGGACTGCTCCGTTCAGGCAAGTCCGTTCGTTGTGCCCGCTATGCCGCGCCCGGTTCGGGTATTCCAAAAACCATTTCGATGCCCACCAGGGTTGCTGCCAGGTCCTCAAGGGACTCCCGCATCCATTCAACGGCTGCATCGTTGACCAGCATGTTTGATTCATCCAAAGGGTGCAAGGATTTAAGGCCCAAATAGCTGTCCAGCTTGCGATTGAGAATGGCGATGTGCCGGAGGATGTCCGCCGCCAACTGGTCCTCTCGGACCATGTTCAGTGGGACGACGTTGGACCGGGGCGGCAGGGACGGGGCCTGCCCACGCACAACAGGACGACCTGGGGCGAGGCGGGGTGGAGAATTCATGGCGTGTCACCATGGGAGGCGTGAAGCATCCCGGCCATCAGGATTGGTGATTGGCGATGCGGCTGAGTATGAGTCATTGCGTGGGTCCCCTCGACAATTCGCGCGACTATTCGCCGCGGTGCGGTCATGCCGGGGACTGGGGCATGACAACAGTCTAGTTGAATTCATGTCACAGAGACAGGTTTTGCAGGAAGGGCATCTTCGACGCGTCCTGGTCCGGCTTTGGCTTCCGCCGCCTAAATCGGGCCTAAGCTAAGTCAAGACCACCCGCATTTCGTTGCACCCCCTATGCGACACCGACAAGACCAAGGAGGCGCGGCACCGTGCCCCATATAGTTTGTCTCCGTCAGGTTGCGCGGACCTTGCCCTTTCCCCTGTCCAAGGGTGGAACTACGGAACCGCCGGGATCGGGGGAAATTCATGAGTGACGATTTTTCCTCGAGCCTGCAAAGTTTTGGCGGGGAACTGTGCTCGGCATTTATGCAGGAGTTGCCGGTATCCGGCGTTTCCATCACAGTCTTTCCCGGCCATGCTCCGGAGACCTCAATTTTCGCGAGCGATGCAACGGCAGCCAAGATCGACGAATTGCAATTCGATTTGGGGGAAGGTCCCCGCTGGGAGGCTCTTCGCACCCACCGGCCCGTGTTGCTGCCCTACGTGAAGTTGGACAACCATGCGGCATGGCCGGTGTTTGCCAAGGAACTGATGGACCTGGACGTAGCTTCCCTCTTTGTTTTTCCCCTCGCACTCGGGGCCATGGACATCGGCTGCATCGAGCTATACAGCACGTCCCCCGGACCCCTCAGCAAGGCCGACCAGTCAACCGCGCTTCAACTCACGAATGCCGCCGCCTGGAAATTATTGCGGCACATACTGGCGGCCGGCCCTGAGAACTCCACGGGCCCTGCACAGGACAGCTCAACATTTTCCCGGCGGGAAGTTCACCAGGCCACCGGCATGGTCCTTGCCCAGACAGGAATGTCGGCCACCGATTCCCTTCTTTTGCTGCGAGCCCACGCATTTTCGCAAGGCCGAACCGTACGTGACGTTGCACGCGATGTCGTGAGCCGGGAATTGGATTTCACACCACCAAGAAGCGGGTATTGACAGTGCATCCTTGCAGTAGAATCCAATTATGGCGATCCTAAGCCGCGCCGGGCGCGTGAGTGCTGCATTTGTGAAGATAGCGGACACGTTGGTGGCAGACTACGATGTCGTCGACCTGCTCCACACTTTGGTGGACCAATCGGTCGAGCTTCTTGATGCCGCCGCGGCCGGACTTCTGCTCGTCGACCCGGCGGGCGACCTTCAGGTCATGGCAACCACAAGTGAGCAAAGCCAACTGGTGGAAGTCCTTCAGTTGGAAGCAGGCTCGGGCCCCTGCGTCGATTGTTTCCGGACAGGCGCCGTCGTCCGGATCAATGACATTGCCGCCGAGGCTTCCCAGTGGCCGCAATTCCAATCAGCCGCGCTTTCACAGGGGTTCAGGTCCCTTCATGCCTTCCCGATGAGACTGCGCCACCAAACCATTGGGGCCTTGAATCTCTTTGGCCTGGAGGTTGGCCCCCTTAACGCAGAGGACACCGCCATCGCCCAGGCGTTCGCGGATGTGGCGACCATCAGCCTGCTGCAGGAGCGGGCATTGCGGGAAAGCACCATCGTCAATGAGCAGCTGCAGCGCGCGCTCAACAGCAGGGTTCTCATTGAACAGGCCAAGGGCGTTATTGCCCATACCGCCAATGTAAGCATTGACCAGGCGTTTTCACTGTTGCGGTCCCACGCGCGGTCGCACAACACATCGCTTTATGCGACATCGCAGCAAGTGGTCGACCGCCTCATCACCATCTCAGGATAGTCCCGCTGCGGGAACCAACTGGCCGGCCGAAGGGTGAAGTCCCAACTACGCCCGGGCCAGTATCCCCGCAAAATCGCTCGACGCCGGGAGGTTGCCGTAGTTGAAGCAGCGCTCCGGTCCCATCCTCGAGTGGACAAAAGCATCTGAGACGGCAGCCGGCGCAAAGCGGATCAACAGCGACGCCTGCAACGCCAGGGCCATCTTTTCCACGATCGTCCGCGCCACGACGGCGAAGTCCTGCGGTGATTGCCTTACGGGCGCCAGCTGTTCCTTCAACCGGGCACCAAAGTCGTCAAACACCGGATCCACACCGGTTGCCAAGCGCAGCTC
>JBAUMA010000495.1:0-21255 GCA_049578485.1 Specibacter sp. | reverse complement strand
CCCCAGGCTCCACCACCGGTGGTGGAGCCTGGGGAGCGGGACCCCTTTTGCAGTGCTCGCCGAGACCCGAAGATCTCGGCAAGCTCGATCACCGATCGTTAGGCGGCGAAGCGGGCCTTGAGCTCTTCCAGCTGCCCGGCCATCTCGGCCGGCAGGGAGCCGCCAAAGCGGGCGTACCATTCTTCGATGCCCGCCAGCTCGGTTTCCCATTCGGCCGGGACCACCTTCACGGCGTCCTCAAGGTCCGACGCCGTCACGTCCAGCCCCGACACGTCCAGGGAGCCGGGGGCCGGCACGAAGCCGATGGGGGTCTCCACGGCGTCGGCCTTGCCCTCGATGCGTTCGATGACCCACTTGAGCACGCGGCTGTTTTCACCGAACCCGGGCCAGGCGAACCCGCCGGTGGCCGTGCGGCGGAACCAGTTCACCAGGAAGATCTTGGGGAGCCGGGCCTGGTTGGCCTTCGCTGACAGATCGATCCAGTGCTTGAGGTAGTCGCCGGCGTCGTAGCCGATGAAAGGCAGCATGGCCATGGGGTCCCGTCGCACCACGCCCACGGCGCCGGTGGCGGCCGCCGTGGTCTCCGAGGAGAGCGTGGAGCCCATGAAGATGCCGTTGGTCCAGTCCCGGGCCTGGGTCACGAGCGGGATGGTTGTCTTGCGGCGTCCGCCAAACAGGATGGCGTTGATTTCCACGCCCTCCGGCGCAAAGTATTCGCTGGAGAGCATGTCCACCTGGTCGATGGGCGTGCAGAAGCGGGAGTTCGGGTGCGCCGCGGGACGTCCGGAATCCGGGGTCCAGCTGTTGCCCTGCCAGTCCGTGAGGTGGGCAGGGACCTCGTCGGTCATGCCCTCCCACCAAACGCCGCCGTCGTCCGTCAGCGCCACGTTGGTGAAGATGGAGTTGCCCTTGGCGATCGCGGCCATGGCGTTGGGGTTGGTGGACCAGCCGGTTCCGGGGGCGACGCCGAACAGGCCGGCTTCGGGGTTGACCGCACGCAGTTCACCCTCCTTGCCAAAGCGCATCCAGTTGATGTCGTCACCCAGGGTCTCGGCCTTCCAGCCGGGGATCGTGGGTTCGAGCAGGGCAAGGTTCGTCTTGCCGCAGGCCGACGGGAAGGCCGCGGCCACGTGGTAGGGCTTTTGCTCGGGGCTGATGAGCTTGAGGATGAGCATGTGCTCGGCCAGCCAACCCTCGTCGCGGGCCATGACGGAGGCGATGCGCAGGGCAAAGCACTTCTTGCCCAAGAGGGCGTTGCCGCCGTAACCGGAGCCGTAGGAGAAGATGGAACGCTCTTCGGGGAAGTGCACAATCCACTTCTCGTCGTTGCACGGCCAGGCCACGTCCTTCTCTCCCGGGGCAAGGGGCGCACCGAGGGAGTGCAGGGCCGGCACGAAGAACGCGTTGGTCTGCTCGATCTTATGCAGGACGTCGGTGCCGATCCGGGCCATGATGCGCATGGAGGTCACCACATAGGCCGAGTCGGTGATCTCTACGCCAAACTTGGGGTCTTCGGCGTCGAGGGCGCCCATGACGAAGGGGATGACATACATGGTGCGTCCGCGCATGCTCCCGGCGAATTTCTCGTCCAGGATCACCTTCATCTCGACCGGATCCATCCAATTGTTGGTGAAGCCTGCGTCGCGCTCGTTTTGCGAGCAGATGAAGGTCCGGCCCTCAACACGGGCTACGTCCGCCGGGTCGGAGAACGCCGCAAAGGAATTGGGGAACAACTCGGGGTTAAGTGCCGTAAACGTTCCGGCGGTCACGAGTTCACCCGTCAACTGCGCATATTCCCGCTCAGACCCGTCCACCCAGTGGATCTTGTCCGGCTGGGTAAGCTCGGCAACCCGTGCAACCCAGGCGGCGAGGCCCGAGTGGGTTGTCATTGCCTGCTCAACAGATTCCTGCACTGGCGCGTGGCCCATCATGTATCCCTTCATTGGGTCAGTCAGTCGGTGACTAAATGCTATGGCCGGGAAATCGGGTGTTTCGGGGATTGGACATGGGATGTACTGGGGTCCCGCATAGCTAAATTGCCTAGAATCCGGGAACTTTTGAGATTGACATGATCCAAATTTGTGATGCAGATCACGTAGACCGGTCTAGTGTCGGAGGACACTGCCCTTTGGTGTCCCTTCGATTTGTACACAAGGCCCAAGCTGGGTTAGAGTTATTCACGGCCCGAGGGTCGGAAACAAAACAAAGAAACACAGAAACAAAATATGCGTGCGTAGCTCAATGGATAGAGCACCTGACTACGGATCAGGAGGTTGGGGGTTCGAGTCCCTTCGCGCGCACTTTCTGAAAGGAAGCCCGGTACCGAAAGGTGCCGGGCTTCCTTGTTTAAGTTGCTTTTTCGCGCCTTCTTGCGTAAATCCCGCTATCAGCCCACCCGTTCGGGCAACAGCGCCCGGGTATCGGCGTAGCCATCGGCGACCACCCTGGTGGGAAGGTCATAGACCCGGACCGCACGGTCGGCGTCGTCATAGGCCGGCCACCCCGGCTCCCCCATGGCAATGAACGCAACGCTGCTGGCGTGCAGTTCGTCGGCAATGGCCTGCGGCGGATTCACGCCTGCCAGCGGGGCAATGCGCTCCCCGCCCAGCACGTCAAACATGAACGGCACGTCCAGGCAGTGGCAGGCGTTGCCCACGGACGGCGACTTCCAGGCGAACCGGTACAGCCACGTGGGCGCCGGGACCGAAGAACGGACCTCCGCCAGGTTCAAGGTGGGCGCCCGGAACATGTGGTCGGTGACATACTGGCCCACCAAAGTGGCGGTGTCCAGCCCCGGATGGGCCTGGATGTAGGCCTCGACGACGGCGGGCGTGGCTCCCACCGCACCCAGCACGGCGGCCGCCGGAACCGCAGCCAGGGCCTCCCCCGCACCGGCCAGCACCATGTTGAATTCGTTGTCGGTGGTGCCGAGGATCAGCTCCTTGTCGGACCCGATGCCGGCGGCCAGCGCCTCGGAGGTAGGCAGCGGGATGAGGTCGCCGTCGATCACCGGGCCGAGCGTCAAGCCCTCACCCAGCATCGCGGCCAGCCCGGCGACGGGGTCCCCGCCGCCGTCGTTGCCAACCGAGGAGACCTGGGCCTGCAGCGCCAGGATCTCGGCCTCCGTCAGGCTGGACAAGCCCGCCACGGTGGGTGCCACCCCGCCGAGTCCGGCCAGCTTGCGGCCCAACGCCTCCGACGCCGCCATGGTCACGTTGGTGGGCGGGCCGGAAAGCGAAATGACGCGGTTGAACAACGGCTGCGCCCGCGGCGAGCCAAGCAGGGTCAGGACGGCGCCGCCGCCGGCGGACTGGCCGGAGATTGTCACCCTGGACGGGTCCCCGCCGAACGCGGCGATGTTGTCCCGGACCCATTCCAGGGCCAGCAGCCAGTCAAGGACACCGCGGTTGCGCGGGGCATCCTCGATCCAGCCAAAGCCGTCAAAGCCCAATCGGTAGGAAACACTGACGGTGACCACGCCGTCGCGATTGAACGCGGCGCCGTCGTACCAGGGGCTGGCAGGCGAGCCGGCCACGTAGCCGCCGCCGTGGATCCAGACCAACACCGGCAGGCCGCCGTCGTCCGCCTTAGCCGGGCTCGGCGTGAACACATTGACGTTGAGGGTGGAATCGCCGGGAACGGACGGTTCCGGGATGAGCGTGACCTCTGCCAGTGCCTTGCGCTGCGGCGTGGCACCCTGCTCGACGGCGGAGCGGACGCCCGACCAGGGACGGTGCGGCACCGGCGCCTGGAAACGGTGCTCGCCAACGGGCGGCTCCGCGAAGGGAATGCCAAGGAATGCCGCGGATCCGTCACGCCAGAAGCCGCGAACGGCGCCTGCTTGGGTGGTTACTTCGGGTTGTTGTGAAGGGGAGGTCATGGTTGATGCTCCTAGCGGACGCTTTTGATGGGGATGAGGACGAGTGCGGCGATGACCACGGAGATCATGCCGAAGATGAACAGTGCGTGGTAGCCGCCGAGGACGCCGATCAGCACGCCTGCGACCGCAGGGCTCATGGCCTGCGGAATGTTGGTGGCCACGTTCAGGATGCCGAGGTCCTTGCCGGCGGCGATGCCTCCGCCGGGCAGCACCTCGGTCATCAGGGCGGTGTCGCTGGCCATGTAGAGGCCGAAGCCGAAGCCGTTGATGGCGCTCATCAGGAGCATCCCGGTGAAGCTGGGCATCAAGAGCGGCATGGCGAGGCCAACGACCATGACCACGGTGGCGGCATAGATGAAGATCTTGCGGCGGCCGAGCTTGTCGCTCCAGAACCCGGCCAACACGATGGAGATCACCGTGGGGACGATGCCGATCATGGCGAGCAGGCCGGCCTTGATGGCTGCGTCCGCCAGCGACAGGTGGATGTAGTCGGTCAGGATGTACAGGTTGTAGGCCGAGATCACGAAGTAGCCCAGGATGAAGAAGAACCGTGCGGCGAAGGCCCAGGCGAAGTCCGGGTTTTCCTTCGGGTTGATCCAGAAACCTGCCGCGAACTGCTTCCAATTGAAGGGTTCGACGACGAGGCTCGCGCTTGATTTGTCCCGGTTGAACAGCACGAAGAGCACCGTAACGACGAGCACGCCAACACCGAAGACCGTGTAGCCAATTCCCACGTTGCTGGCGAACTGGCCGGCCGCAACGACGCCGACGGCCGCGCCGATCATCATGCCCATGCCGACCATGGCCGAGGCCGCGCCGCGCTTGGACCGAGGGAAACGGTCCGGGACGATGGCCGAAAGCGGACCCTGGAAGGCGTTCAGGGCTACCTGGATGATGACCCAGAAAACGGTGATCCACAGGACGTTCTTCATGCCGCCGAGGCCAAGCAGGGCGATCGCGGCGATCGAGGAGCCAAGGAGCATCCACGGTGCACGGCGACCGAGCCGGCTGCGGGTCCTGTCGCTGAATGCGCCGACGATGGGCTGGGCGAACAAGGTGAAGATGAACGAAACGGTGGTGACGATGGCTAGGTTGGCGACCTTGTCTGCATCGCTGATCAGCGCCACCTGGACGGGCAGCAGGATGCCTGTCAGCGCCGCGTAGGTGGCAAAGAGGAAGACGGAGGCGATGGCCATCCAGGGCAGGAGCCCCCGGGCGGCGGGCGGGCTGGTTGAAAGCTGGTCATCGCCACCGAAAGCTGCTGCGTTGACGGGACTGCTGGGGCTGGTTTCCGGGCTGCTGGGGCTGGCGACGCCGGGAGTGGGAGCTGAAGTGGACACGACATTCCTCATCGTTGAGTTTTCTCGGAATCAAACTTTCACCCACCGGTAAATGGCGGGTCGTGAAAACGAGTATGCCGTGACGCAGCTAATAATTCAAGGGTTGAATTATATGGAAATTTGAAGCGGGTCCAGCAACAAGCCGTCCCGGGAGCTCCAGATGGCCCCGAAGAGCGCGGCGTCCTCGCCCAGCCGCCCAGCCACCACCGCAACATCCGCCCACGGCACCTCCGTCACCACGAGCGGCCGATTTTGCGCAAAGGTCTCCCCAATGGACTCGGCCAGGGGCGCCCAGTAGCCTCCGAGCACAATCACTTGCGGGTCAACGGCCATGGCCAGGATCTGCAGGGACTTCCCAATCCAGCAGGTGGCCTCACGCCAGGCGGCCACCGCTCGGGGCTCGCCGGCGAAGATCCGTTCGGTCAGTTCGGCGAGCGCGTCCGTGAGCCCCCTGGATTCCAACAGCTCGCCCAGGCCGGCCGCGCGCAGCACGGTGTCCGGGCCGGCAACCGTCACCAGGCATCCGCGCTGGCCGCAGCCGCAGGGCTCACCGTGCGGCACCAGGGGCAGGTGACCCAGCGCCCCAGCAAGCTTGCGGGAGCCCTCAACGACGGCGCCGTCGATGATGATGGCACCGCCGATGCCGGAGTTGCTCTTGAGGTAGATCATGTCCCGGCCGTCCTCGAGCAGGCCCAGTTCCGCTTGCGCCGCCAGGGTGGAGTCCGGCAGCAATTGCGCGAACGACGGCGTCCTGGGCTCGCGCTGCCGCAGCCCCGCCAGCACGTCCACGGTCCCCCAGCCCAGGTCGGTGTCGGCGATGACCACGGGGGGCTCCCCACCCACAGGGGCAAAGACGACGATCGTCATGGCGGCCAGGCGCCGGCCAAGTGACTCGCACGCGTCAAGGGTTCTCCCCAGCACGGAGGCCAACTGGTCAAGGATTGGTTCCGGCGCGCCCATGGGCCGGCCGTGGTGTTCGGCAATGCGCAGCAGCGGCTCGCCCGTGAGCGTGGTCAGGAATCCGGTGACTTGGTCCGCGTCCAGTTGGAGCGCCAGGATGGCGACGTGGTCGGCAGCCAAATTGAGCAGGGTCAGCGGGCGCCCCTTGCCGCGGGCATCCTGCGGGGCGGCCTCATGCAGGATCCCGGCTTCCAGCAAAAGTGCCGTCAACGCCGTGACGGATCCGCGGGTCAGGCCTGTTCCGTCGGCAATCTGGCTGCGCGAGCTGGCGCCGTGGTCCACCAGGAAGCGGGCCACGATGCTCAGGTTGCGCCGTCGGACATCACCACTGACGAGGGTTGCACCCGGATCGTTTGCGGCGGGAGAACTTCTAAGTGCCATGGCCCGAGTTTAGCCACTGCCGGCGCGCACTTAGTTCGCGGACGCCCCGGAGGGTGCATTGGCGTTAATGAGCGTGAGCAAATAGTCGATGTGTTCGGCCATGTCGATGTGCGGTTCGAGCATCCACTGCACCTGCAGGCCGTCGGCGAGCGCTATGACGATCGCGGCCACCTTGTCCGCGTCCAGCTCGCCGTCGAGTTTCCCGGCAGCCTGCCGTTCGCGGACCGCCCCGGCCACAGTGGAACGAAAATCCCGATACCGCTCGACGAAGAATTCATGGGCCGGGTGGGCGGGATCGCTGGCCGCAGCGGACAGTGTTGCGTAGAGCTGGACCAGCCCGGGGACCTCGGCATTGTGCCGCATGATGGCGCTGAGCATGGCGAACGGGTCCGCGCCCTCGACGTACCTGGTGGCGAAGTCGTTTT
This sequence comes from Specibacter sp., assembly GCA_049578485.1. Lineage (GTDB taxonomy): Bacteria > Actinomycetota > Actinomycetes > Actinomycetales > Micrococcaceae > Specibacter. The sequence goes on along the minus strand of JBAUMA010000495.1, from coordinate 14,269 downwards.
CATCGCGCTTCCGGAGGATGGCGGCCAGCAGCTCTTCCTTGGAATTGAAGTAGTGCATGAGCCCGGGCAGGCTCAGGCTGCAGGCGCGGGCCACCTCCCGCAGCGACGTGCCCCGATAGCCCTCCTGCGAAAAGATCTCCAGCGCGGTGCGCAAAATTTCCTCGCGCTTGGCGACGCCTTTGGGGTATGAGCCTTTCGCTGACATGCTCCCGATCGTACAACACGCAACCTTGGCAAAAATAACCCTTGCGCATCAAAACAGTGCATTGTATGGTTTTGCTAATTGCGTCGACGAGGACGCCCTTGAGAAAGGCCATGAACCCATGACGACGACGTCGCGCACTGGGAATCTCCCGCCGCAGCTGCGCTCCGGCACACGCCGGCGCTGGCAGTGGGTCACCGCGGCCGGCTGCGGAGCCTTCATCGTCGCGATGATGATCGCACTGCTGCCGGCACCGGCAACCCCGTTCTTCCAGGGCTTCGACACCTGGTGGCATTCGGTGGCCACGGCCCCGGCCGGTTACCGGCTCTCCGGCCCAGTGGCGGTCTTGGACGCTTTTGGCCGTCCGCCGGGGATCGTCGTGTTCCTCGCAATCATGGCGGTCCTCGCGATTGCCCGGCGTTGGCGGGCCGTGCTGTTCACGCTGCTCTGTTTCCTCGTCCCCTCGCTCCTTGCCCAGGTGGTGAAGAACGTGGTTGACCGCCCGCGCCCGGCAGACCCCTTCGTCATCGTCGACCACGGCTCCTTCCCCTCCGGCCACTGCGTCCAAACCGCGGCGTTCGTCGTCCTGATCGCCGTGCTGCTCTCCCCAGCGGTGCGCCGTTACTGGTGGCCCGTGGGCATCGCGTTCGTGCTGGTCATGATGTGGAGCCGGACGTTCGTGGCCGCCCACTGGCTCTCCGACACTTTCGCGGGCACCGTGCTGGGTACCGGCGCCGCCCTGCTGCTCTGGTGGCTTTTCACGCCACTGCTCGCCCGCGACGACGCCCGCCGCGCCTCCCGCCGTGCCACCCGCACGCGGCGCACGCAAACCACCGCCTAAACCTCATTCAGACCCCAAGGAGCCACACACCATGACCCAAACCGCACCCGAGACCAGTGTTGACCCGAGCTTTCGCGACGCAGGCCTGCCCGTCGCCGAACGCGTGGAGAACCTGCTCACCCAGATGACGCTGGAGGAGAAGGCCGGGCTGTTCTTCCACACCATGATCACCATTGGCGAGGCCGGCGAGCTGGCCGAGGCGAACCCGGTCTTTGGCATCCCGTCCACCCGGGAGCTGGTGGCCGGAAAAGCCATGACCCACTTCAACGTCTTTGGTGCCGCCGACTCCGCAGCCCAGATGGCCGGCTGGCACAACAAGCTGCAGGAACTGGCAGGCTCCTCCCGCCTGGGCATTCCCGTCACACTGTCCACCGATCCCCGGCATTCCTTCACCGAAAACCCTGGCACCGCCATGCTGGCCGGCCCCTTCTCGCAGTGGCCCGAACCGCTTGGCCTGGCCGCGATCGGTGACCCGGAACTAGTGGAGCGCTTTGGTGACATCGCCCGCCAGGAGTACACCGCCGTCGGACTTCGCGTGGCGCTGCACCCGCAGATCGACCTCGCCACCGAGCCGCGCTGGGCCCGCCAGGTGGCCACCTTTGGCGAGGACGCCGAGCTCACCGGAAAACTGGCCGCCGCCTACATCCGTGGCTTCCAGGGAAACACCTTGGGCGTGGACTCCGTGGCCACCATGACCAAGCACTTCCCGGGCGGCGGTCCGCAAAAGGACGGCGAGGACCCGCACTTCGCCTACGGCCGCGAACAGGTTTACCCGGGCGAGAACTTTGAACACCATCTCAAGCCCTTCGAGTCCGCGTTCGACGCCGGCACGAGCCAGATCATGCCCTACTACGGCATGCCCGTCGGAACCGAGTACGACGAAGTCGGCTTCGGCTTCAACAAGTCCGTCATCACGGGGCTGCTGCGCGATCGCTATAAGTTCGACGGTGTGGTGTGCACCGACTGGGGACTGCTCAGCGACGCCGTCATTGCCGGGGAACCGTTCCCGGCCCGGGCCTGGGGCGTGGAGCACCTGTCCACCCGCGAGCGCATGCTGGCAGTGTTGAACGCGGGAGCCGACCAGTTTGGCGGGGAAGCCATCCCGGAGGTCCTGGTTGAGCTGGTTCGCAACGGCGAGATCAGCGAGGAGCGAATCGATCTTTCCGCCCGCCGATTGTTGCGGGAGAAGTTCGTCCTGGGCCTTTTCGACAAGCCACTGGTCGACGTCGAACATGCCGCCGCCGTTGTGGGTAGCGAGGAATTCCGGGCTGCCGGGGAAGCCGCGCAACGGGCGTCGTTCACGCTGCTGAGCAACCAGCCCGCAGCCGGCGGCGCGCCCACGCTGCCGCTGCCCCGCGGCGTCAAGGTCTACCTGCAGGGCGTTTCCGCGGACACCGCCGCCGACTACGCCACCGTGGTCAACACCCCGGAGGAGGCCGACGTCGCGATTGTCCGCCTGCAGGCACCTTATGAGCAGCGCGAGACCATGTTTGAGAACTTCTTCCACGCCGGCTCCCTCGACTACCCGGCCGAACAGCTTGAACAGCTCACCAAACTGTGCCGCACGGTGCCGACGGTCCTTGACGTGTTCCTTGACCGGCCCGCCATCCTCACCCCATTGGCAGGCCAGGCAGCCGCCATCATGGCGAACTTTGGGGCGAGCGCCACGGCCCTGCTGGATGTGTTGTTCGGCGCAGCCTCCCCACAGGGCCGGCTGCCGATGGACCTGCCCCGGTCCATGGACGCTGTACAGGCCAACCTCCCCGACGTACCGTTTGACACCATCGACCCCTTGTTCCGGTTTGGCCACGGCCTGAGCTACTCCGCCTAAACTTCCACCACTTAAAAAGGAACCACCATGACCAAGGCAACAGACGCACTGTCCACCCTGACCACCGAGGAAAAGGCCTCCCTGACCAGCGGCGCCAGTTTTTGGCGCACCAAGCCCGTGGAGCGCGCCGGCATCCCCGACATCATGCTCACCGACGGCCCGCACGGCGTCCGCAAGCAACGCGAGGGCGGCGACCACCTGGGCCTGACCGACAGCGTCCCGGCCACCTGCTTCCCCCCGGCCGCCGCCATGGGCTCCACTTGGGATGCCGAGCTCCTGCACCGGGTGGGTGTGGCCCTGGGCGAGGAGTCCAAGGCGGAGGGCGTTGGCGTGCTGCTCGGCCCCGGCATCAACATCAAGCGCTCCCCGCTGGGAGGGCGCAACTTTGAGTACCTCTCCGAGGATCCGCTCATCAGCGGCGTCCTGGGCGCGGCCCTCGTCAACGGCCTGCAAAGCCAGGGCGTGGGCACCTCCCTGAAGCACTTCGCCGCGAACAACCAGGAAACCGACAGGCTGCGGGTCAGCGCGGACATTGACGAACGCCCCCTGCGCGAGATCTACCTGCGCGGCTTCCAACGCGTGGTCACCGAGGCCAAACCGTGGACCGTCATGTGCTCCTACAACAAGATCAACGGCGTCTACGCTTCGGAGAACCCCTGGCTGCTGACCACAGTACTGCGCGAGGAGTGGGGTTTTGACGGCCTGGTGGTCTCCGACTGGGGCGCCGTCGACAACAGGGTGGCGGGCCTGGCGTCCGGCCTGGACCTGGAAATGCCGGCCAGCGGCGGCGTGACCGATGCCCGGATCGTGGCCGCCATTGCCGACGGCAGCCTTGAGGAATCAGTCCTGGACACCGCCGCGCATCGTGTCCTGGCGCTGGTGGACAAGGTCGTGGCCGGCGCCGACGCCTCCGCCACCTACGACAAGGACGCCCACCACGCACTGGCCCGCGAAGTTGCCGGGCGCAGCATCGTGCTCCTGAAGAACGACGGCGATATCCTCCCCTTGGGTGCCTCCGCCAAGGTGGCGGTCATTGGCGAGTTTGCCCGGACACCCCGCTACCAGGGCGCCGGCAGCTCGCTGATCAACCCCACCCAACTCGACAACGCGCTGGATGAAATTTCCCATCTTGCCGGCGATGTCACCTTCGCCGCCGGTTACGCCCTTGACGGCGCCGATTCCACGGGGCTGGCGTCCGAGGCAGTGGCAGCCGCCGTAGCTGCCGAGGTGGCCGTGGTGTTCCTTGGCCTGCCCGGCGGCGACGAATCAGAAGGCTTCGACCGCACGCACATCGAGCTGCCGTCCGAACAGACGGAGCTCCTGGCCGCCGTGGTGGCCGCAAACCCGCGCACCGTCGTCGTGCTCTCCAACGGCAGCGTGGTCCGGGTCTCGGGTTGGGACGCCGATGTGCCCGCCATCCTCGAAGGGTGGCTGTTGGGCCAGGCCGGCGGCGGGGCCATCGCCGACGTGTTGTTCGGCGTGGTCAATCCTTCCGGTCGGCTGGCCGAAACCATCCCCGTGAAGCTCGCGGACACCCCCGCGTTCCTCGATTTCCCGGGCGAAAACTCGCATGTTCGCTACGGCGAGGGCCTGTTTGTGGGGTACCGGTACTACGACGCCCGCACCGTGGAGGTCAGCTACCCGTTTGGCCACGGCCTGTCCTACACCACCTTTGCCTACGCCGGCTTGCAGCTTTCCGCCGGGGAATCGGGGCTGCGCGTCAGCGTGGAGGTGAGCAACACGGGTGCCGTGGCCGGCCGCGAGGTGGTCCAGGTGTATGTGGGGCTGCCCGGATCCGCAATTGTCCGTGCCCAGCGGGAATTGCGGGCCTTCGCCAGCGTTGCGCTGGAGGCTGGCGAGTCCAAGCGCGTCGAGCTGGAGATCAGCCGCGACGAGCTGGCGTACTACAGCGTGCCGGCGGCCGCGTGGACGGTAGAAGGAGGCGATTATCTCGTGGAGGTGGGCGCGTCCTCACGCGATCTGCGGGTGTCCGCAACGGTATCGCTTGAGGGGGACCCCGTGGTGTTGACCCTGGACGCCAATTCAACCATCAGCGAATGGCTGTCCCACCCGGTGGGCGGGCAGGTTCTTGGCGGGGCCTTCGCAGCTGCCGCAGCCAACGGCGGTGACGGCGGGGAGATGGCAGGGTTGTTTGCCGACCCCTCGCTCATGAAGATGCTGGGCTCCATGCCGCTGGGACGGATCGCAGCCTTCCCGGGCAGCCCACTCACGCCCGAGGTAGTGGCCCATCTGGTCGCCGCGGGCAACGCCTAACCGCCGGCGGCCAGTTGCGACACTGCCTGGTCGACGGCGGCCAGCACGGTGGCGTCCTGCAGCGTGCGGAAGTGCCCGGAGACGGGCACTTCCACGTTGACGGCCCCGGCCAGGGCACTGCCGCCGGGGATGTGCGGATCAAACTCCGGATAAATGGAGACCACTTTGTGGTTAAGGGTGGTCTGCGCTTGCAATGACACCAGCACAGAGTCCACCGGGGAAAAGTCGCGCATGGTCCGGGACAGCAGGTAGCGGGCGTAAAGCGAACCGGAGAACGGCGTGGCCACCGCCACCAGGCCCAGGACTTCCACGGCGGCACCCGCCCGGGCAACGGCGTCGAGCATCACGTGCTTGCCGATCAGCCCGCCCTTGCTGTGCGCCAGCAGGATGACCTTGTCCACCCCTTGGCCGACGTGCAAGTCAGACAGTGCCTGCGCCACCAGGTCCGCAGAAACTGGCACGCTGCGGCGGTTGAGTCCAAGTTCCGGCACGGCAAAAACCCGGTGCCCGGCGTCGTTGAGCCGTTGCGCGGCGGGCTCCAGGAAGAGCCAGGTCTCGTATACGCCCGGCAGCAGCACTATGGCCGGGAGCGCATGGTCGCCGGAGGAATAGCCGGCCGGGCAGCGGCGGCGGAAGATCGAAAGCCCTTGGCGCCAGCCGGCGTAGAGGTAGTCCAGCAGCCACCACCAGGGCCGCAGTGCCGACTTCATGCGGATGCCACGTGCGCCACGATGTACTCGGCCACGCACACGCCGTCCTTGACCATGGTCTCGTGCCCGCGGCCGTCCACTTCAACCATGCGGGCATCGGGAATCAGGGCGGCAACCTCCTCGACCCAGCCGCGAGGACAGACGGGATCGCGTTTGCCGCGGATCACCAGCGTGTGGGCCTGGATCTGCGGGAGGGTGTCTTCGATGGAGTGCTCCATCATGCTGTTGAGCTTCTTGATGAACCAGCGCGGTCCGGTCTTGGCATAGTTTTGCATGCCGATCAGCAGCACCTTGGGGTTCTCGCCAAACATGTCCTGCATCATGCGCCAGGACTGCCTGCGGATGCTGCGCTCGTGCCGGTTGACGGTGGGCGCCACCAACACCACCTCGGGGAACAAGTCGGGTCGTTGCGCCGCGGCTTCGGCCACCACCTGCGTGCCCATGGAATGGCCCACCAAAACGGGCCGGCCGAGCCCCTCAACGGTGACGAAGTCAATGAGCACCCGGCCCATGTCGGCCATGGTCAGGGCGTGCTCGGGTTCCGGCGCGTCCCCGAACCCGGGCAGGTCAATTGCCACCACCCGTCCGTGCTCTTCCAGAGCCGAACTCAGCTGGGCGAAGTAGGAAATCCCCATGCCGATACCGTGCACCAGCAGGAACGTGCGCCCGTCAACCTTGTCCGTGTCAGTGGTGACAACCGTATAGCCGCCCGCCTGAACTCTTCGCACCGTCATGATTAAAGTATCTCCGAGCTGCGGGGCTTCCGCCTGTTCTTAAGCTGGCAAAGCAACCCTTAAGACACGGCTAGTTGGCGTCCACGAATTGCTGGATCTTGGCACGGATGCCGTCAAAGTGGCGGTTGAGCAGTTCCGAGGCGGCGGCACCGTCCTTGGCGGCAACGGCGTCATAAATGGCTCGGTGCTGGGCGGCCGTGTGGTTCAAGTCCGTGCCGCCGGTGCCGATCTCCAGGTGTATTTTGCGGTACACCTTCCAAAAGACGCTCATCAGGTTCATCAGAAGGTCGTTGCCGAGCGGCTCAAACAACAACCGGTGGAATTCGGCGTCGGCCTCGGTGAACGTTTCACCCTGCAGGGCCAGCGTCTCCATTTTCACCACGGCCGATTCAATAAGTTCCAGGTGTTCATCCGTGACCACGGCAATGCAGCCACCGATCAGGCCGGACTCCAGCGCCTGGCGGATGTCCACAAGTTGCAGGGCCTCCAGCCCTTCGTGGCGCAGGGAAAGGCGTCCGCGGAACGTCAGCCCGTCGGCGAGTGCGTCAAAATTGCTGGGGGCAACAAACATGCCGAAGCCGTGACGGATTTCAATGACGCCCAGGGCCTGCAAAACCTTCAGGGATTCACGCAGCGTGTTGCGCCCAACCCCCAAAACCTCGGAGAGCTCGTTTTCGGTGGGCATGGGATCTCCCGCATCCAGGTCGCGTTCGAGGATGAGCTCCATGATGTCTGCCTGCAAGGCGCGAAGGCGCACCTGGGCACTAAACCGCGCCTTGGGAACTACTGTGAAGGTGGACAATGAGACTCCTCAATTCGGTACAAACAATGCCGGTCGAGCACCCCAATGGCAACTGTCCGGTGACGTGATCTAGAACATAGAATATCGGATGTCCCACGACTTGCCTACATAATTGCGTAGAAGAGTTGTTCTCACGCACCCTCCCGGGCGCCACAACGGCCCCGACGGCCGCCACACCAGCGGCCGCGCGCACGATCCCCATGACCACAGCGCCGTGTTCCTGACGAGATACATCCCGCCCGGCAACTGCGATCCCGTTACCGAAGCGAGACCAAAAAGGCACTTGACCAATCGCTGTGACCGCTATTACAGTTTCTCTATAAGCATCGGACGTCCTACATCCGATAACTAACATACGAATGGTGAGTCAACAGAATGAGCAATTCTCTTCAGAACCTGCCTCTGAACCAGGCTTCGCGCCGCCAGTTCCTCAAGGCCGCAGGCGTCCTTGGAGCGGCAACGGCGTTTACCGCCACCCTCGCCGCTTGTGGCGGATCCTCAAAGACGAGCACGAGCGGCGCCGCCAACAATGGAACGGTCAACAAGGACCTGACCATCGAAGCCGGCATCTCGTACTCACTGTCCACCGGTTTTGACCCGATGAGCTCCTCGGGTGCCACCCCGCTGGCCGCCAACCTGCACATCTTCGAGGGCCTGGTGGAACTCCACCCGGCAACCCGCGAGCCGTACAACGCACTCGCCGCATCCGACCCCAAGAAGGTTGACGACAAGACCTACCAGGTCACCATCCGCGACGGTGCCATGTTCCACAACGGCTCCCCCGTCACCACCGACGACGTCGTCTACTCGTTCGAGCGCGTGCTGGACCCGGCCAACAAGGCCCTGTTCGCACAGTTCATCTTCTTCATCGACTCCGTGAAGAAGGTTGACGCGAAGACGGTTGAATTCAAGCTCAACACCCCGTTCGCCGGCTTTGGCCCGCGCATCTCCGTGGTCAAGGTTGTCCCGAAGGCCGTTGCCTCCGCCGACCAGAAGGCCTTCGATGCCAAGCCGATCGGCACCGGCCCGTACAAGTTTGTCTCCGCCGCGAAGGACGACAAGATCGTCTTCACCCGCAACGACTCCTACAACGGACCGAAGCCGGCGCTGGCCAAGGATATGACCTGGTTCCTGCTCTCCGACGCCTCCGCCCGTGTCACGGCCATGCAGTCCGGCCGTGTTCAGGCCATCGAAGATGTCCCCTACCTGGACGTCGACTCACTCAAGTCCAAGGTGGACGTTGAGTCCGTGCAGTCCTTCGGCCTGATGTTCCTCATGTTCAACCTCAGCCGCGCGCCGTTCGACAAAAAGGAAGTCCGCCAGGCACTGCACTACGCCCTGGACAAGGAATCCATCATCAAGACGGCCCTGCTGGGCAACGCCACCGCGGCAAGCTCCTACTTCCAGCCGACCCACCCGGCCTACCAGAAGGCCGCCACGGTTTACGGCTTCGACGCCGCCAAGGCCAAGTCGCTGCTGGCCTCCGCCGGCGTGAGCAACCTGAAGCTGACGCTGACCAGCACCGACACCGCCTGGGTCAAGGATGTCATCCCGCTGATCAAGAAGAACTGGGACGCCATTGGTGTCACCACCACGCTGGAGCCGCTGGCTTCCGCCGCCGTCTACGCCCCCGACAAGGTTGGCGGCCTGAACTACGACGTCGTTGCCGCCCCCGGCGATCCGTCCGTCTTCGGCAACGACCCCGACATCCTGCTCAGCTGGTTCTTCCGCGGCGACACTTGGGCCAAGAACCGTTTCGCCTGGAACACCTCCGCCGAATACAAGGAAGTCCAGACCAAGCTCAACCAGGCAGTTGCCGCAAGCGATGCTGATGCGAAGGTCCTGTACAAGGACATCATCGACATCATCGCCGACGCTGTGCCGCTGTACCCGATCTTCCACCGCAAGCTGCCCACCGCGTGGGACGGCACGAAGCTCAAGGGCTTCGCACCGTTGCCAACCACCGGCGTTGCCTTCATTGGGGTAGGCCGGACCTCCTAGGTCCAACCACGTTTCACAGACCGCGAGGGGCTGTGGCCTTTCGGCCATGGCCCCTCGCGTGTCACACCATCTTTCCTATGACGCAGCACACAGTGCGGCAAATAGAACCGGAGTATGTACATTGGCAAACTTTTTGCGACTACTGGGACGACGGCTTGCAGCCCTCCCGTTGATGATCCTGGGTGTAACCCTGCTCGTCTTCGTGGTGCTGCAGTTCGCCCCTGGCGACCGTGCAGTCGCCGCACTGGGCGAAGGCGCAACACCCGAGGCGCTGGAACAGTACCGTCAGGTCAACGGCCTCAACGATCCCCTCTTCATTCAGTACTTTGGCTACTTGGGCCGGCTCATCACGGGCAACCTGGGTTCCACCCTCCCGCCGGCCAAGCCCATCACCGAGGTCATCGCCAGCGCCTTCCCCGTCACCTTGCAGCTGACGTTCCTGGGCGTCCTGATCGCAGTCGTGATCTCCCTTGTCTTCGGTGTCCTGGCCGCCCTGTACCGCGACACCTGGGTTGACCAGCTCATCCGCGTCTTTTCCATCGCGGCCATCGCCACACCGTCCTTCTGGTTGGGCATCCTGCTCATCCAGTGGTTCGCACTGGGCGATAACTCCTGGTTCCCCTCCGGCGGCCTGGCCGATCCGTCAACGGGCTTCACCGGCTGGCTCAGCTCCATGGCGCTGCCGGCCCTGGCCCTGGCCATCCCGGTTTCCGCCTCGCTGATCCGCGTGGTCCGCACCTCCATGGTGGAGGAGCTTGACCGCGACTACGTCCGCACCGCCATCGGCAACGGTGTCCCCTACTTCACCGTCGTCTCCCGCAACGTCCTGCGCAACGCCCTTGTCACCCCGGTGACCGTGCTGGGCCTGCGCATCGGCTACCTACTGGGCGGCGCCGTCGTGATTGAAATGATCTTCTCCCTGCCCGGCATGGGCCAGCAGATCCTCAACGGCATCACCAACTCGGACACGAACCTGGTCCAGGGCGTGGTCCTGGTGATCGCCGTGACGTTCGTGCTGGTGAACATCCTGGTCGACCTTCTGTACCTGCTCATCAACCCCCGAATCAGGACGGTCTAAGTCATGCGTAGCAAACTTGCCGAACGGCTAAGCGCGCCGGGCCTGCGTTTCAAGGCCCTGACACTGGGCTCCAAGCTGGCCCTGCTTTTCCTGCTGTTCATTGTCATCGTGGCCATCCTGGCCCCCTGGATTTCCCCGTTCGACCCACTGGCCACCGGCGATCCGGCCCAGGCCCCCAGCGCGGCCCACTTCTTCGGCACCGACAGGATCGGTCGGGACGTCCTCTCCCGCCTGCTCTACGGCGCCCAGGCCTCCCTGATGATCGGCCTCGGCTCGGTGGCACTGGCCATCATTGTCGGCGCCACGCTCGGCTCCCTCGCGGCAACGTCGTCGAAGGCCGTCAACGAGATCATCATGCGCGTCATGGACATCCTCATGGCCTTCCCGGGCATCGCCCTGGCCGCCGTGCTGCTGACCTCCTTCGGCAACTCGATCCCCACCATCATCGTGGCGATCGCCATCATCTACACCCCGCAGATTGCCCGCGTGGTGCGTGCCAACGTGCTGGCCCAATACGGTGAGGACTATGTCCGCGCCGAACGCGTCATCGGTGCCGGCCGCGCATACATCATGCTCAAGCACATTGTGCGCAACACCGCCGCCCCCGTGCTGGTGTTCGCCACGGTCATGGTGGCCGACGCCATCATCCTGGAAGCCTCCCTGTCCTTCCTGGGCGCCGGCATCCAGGACCCGAACCCCAGCTGGGGCAACGTGATCTCCTACGGCCGCAACCTGGTGCTCTCGGGCGGCTGGTGGGCCACCACCTTCGCCGGCGTCGTGATCCTGCTGACCGTACTGGCGCTGAACATCCTGGCCGAGGGCCTCACCGACGCCATGGTGAACCCGAAGCTCCGTAAGGCCCCGGCCGTGAAGGACGACGACGGTTCGGCAGCTGCCGCTCTCGAACTCGCCAAGGCCGACGCCGCCGCACGCGCCGCGATCGAGGATCCCTTTGCCGCCTTGGACAAGGAACTGCTCCTGCTGCAGGCCGTCGAAGCCACCCGCGGCGACCGCCTGGCCCAGGTGGGCCCGGATGCCCGCGTGATCCTGGAGGTCAATAACCTCTCCATCCGCTTCCCGGCCCGCTTCGGCGAGACCCAGATCGTGGACAACGTCTCCTTCACCGTCCGTGAGGGCGAGACCATGGGCCTGGTGGGCGAATCCGGTTGCGGCAAGTCCATCACCTCCCTGGCCATCATGGGCCTGCTGCCCAAGACCGCCCAGGTGACCGGTTCCATCAAGTTCGATGGCAAGGAACTGCTGGACCCGGTCACCAAGCACAGCTCCGCCAAGGCCTACGAGGGCCTGCGCGGCGAACAGATCGCCATGGTCTACCAGGACGCGCTGAGCTCGCTGAACCCCTCCATGCTGATCAAGGACCAGATGTTGCAGCTCACCAAGCGCAACGGCCGCAAGACGCCGGCGGAACTGCTGGAACTGGTCAAGCTGGATCCGGTCCGCACGCTGCGCAGCTACCCGCATGAGCTTTCCGGCGGCCAGCGTCAGCGCGTGCTGATCGCCATGGCCCTGTCCCGCTCGCCGAAGATCGTGGTGGCCGACGAGCCCACCACGGCCCTCGACGTCACGGTGCAAAAGCAGGTTGTCGACCTGTTGAACGAGCTGCGCGAACAGCTCGGCTTCGCCATGGTCTTCGTCAGCCACGACCTGGCCCTGGTGGCCTCCCTGGCCCACAAGATCACGGTCATGTACGCCGGCCAGGTGGTGGAATCGGCACAGGCTTCGGAGCTTTTGTCCCACCCCACCCACGAATACACCCGTGGCCTGCTGGGTGCCGTGCTCTCCATCGAGTCCGACGCCGTCCGACTGCACCAAATCCCCGGCACGGTTCCCTCGCCACGGGAATTTGCCACCGGCGACCGGTTCGCCGGCCGCTCGCAGCGCCCGGATTCGGACCCGACACAGAAGCTGTCGTTTGTGCCCCTCACCCGTGACGGTGAGACCACCGACCACTTCTGGGCAAGCCACAAGCGCGACGACGCCCTGGCGGTTTCCGCCGGAGCAGAAACGGAAGGCGCACAATGAGCAAGCACACAGCCGCCACCATCGGCTCCACCCCGGTCATTGAGCTCAAGGACCTGCACGTCCACCACCGGACCCGTTCCGGCGGCCTGTTCAAGCCCAGCTACGTCAAGGCCGTCAACGGCGTGAACTTCTCCATCAGCCGCGGCGAAACAGTCGGCATCGTGGGCGAATCCGGTTGTGGCAAGTCCACGCTGGCCTCGGTGCTGGTTGGTCTGCAGACCCCCACCTCCGGTGAGGTGTTGTTCCACGGCAAGCCCGCCATCAAGCGCAACGCCGCCATGCGCAAGGAGTTTGGCCGCTCCGTCTCGGTGGTCTTCCAAGACCCCTCGACGGCGTTGAACCCGCGCATGACCATCCAGGACATCCTGGTGGACCCGCTGGCCGTCCACGGCATTGGCAACGGCGCATCCCGCCTGGCAAAGGTCGCCGAACTACTCGCACTGGTTGGCTTGCCGCAGTCGGCAGCCGAGGTCACGCCGTCGCAGGTTTCCGGCGGACAGCGCCAGCGTGTGGCCATCACCCGCGCCCTGGCCCTGGACCCGGACATCATCGTGGCTGATGAGCCCACCTCGGCACTGGACGTTTCCGTCCGCGCCCAGGTGTTGAACCTGCTGTCGGACCTGAAGCGCGAATTGAACCTGGGCATGGTCTTCATCAGCCATGACATCCAGACCGTCCGCTACGTCTCCGACCGCATTTGCGTCATGTACTACGGCGAGATCGTTGAAGAGGGCTCCGCGGAGCAGATCTTCGACAACCCCAGCAACGCCTACACGAAGAAGCTGCTCGGCGCCGCGCCGTCCCTGCTTCACATTTAATTTTCTACTAACCACCAATATTTTGGAGTAATACCGTGACTACTGTCGCTTCCCGTTTCCAGGGCGTCATCCCGCCCGTCGTAACCCCCCGCACCGCCGACGGCGCCATCGACGTGCCCTCCTTGGAGAACGTCACCCGCCACCTGCTGGACGGCGGCGTCACCGGCCTGTTCGTCAACGGCTCCTCCGGCGAGGTCACCCACATGACCAACGACGAGCGCGACACCGTGCTGACCACCATTGCCGGCGTCAACGCCGGTCAGGTTCCCCTGCTTGTTGGTGCTGTTGAGCAGACCACCAACCGTGTTGTTGAAGAAGCCCAGCGCATGGTCTCCCTCGGCGCCGACGGCATCGTGGCAACCAGCCAGTACTACGCCATCAGCAACGCCGAAGAGACCGGTCGCCACATCCGCACCGTTGCCGCCTCGGTGGACGTTCCCTTGTTCGTCTACGACGTACCGGTCCGCACCCACTTCAAGATGCCCACCGACCTGCTCCTGGACCTGGGCCGCGAAGGCGTCATCGCCGGCGTCAAGGACTCCTCCGGCGACGACGTCTCCTTCCGCCAGCTGCTCATCGGCGCCAAGGACATCCCGAACTTCGACATCTTCACCGGCCACGAAGTGGTTGTTGACGGCGCCCTCCTGGGTGGCGCACAGGGTGTTGTACCGGGCCTGGGCAACGTTGACCCGGCCGCTTACCGCCGCCTGTACGACCTCTCGGTCGCCGGCGACTGGGCCGGCGCCGCAGCCGAGCAGGACCGCATCACCGACGTCTTCAACATCGTCTACACCCCCAAGGCCGGCCGGGTTTCCGGCAACGCCGCGGGCCTGGGCGCCTTCAAGACCGCCCTGATGCTCATGGGCATCATCAAGACCAACGTCATGAGCACCCCCATGCTCGCGTTGGACGAGGACGAGACCGCAGCCATCAAG
>JBAUMA010000494.1:0-2451 GCA_049578485.1 Specibacter sp. | reverse complement strand
AGGTTGACCATCATGTGGATGGTTTCGTTAGGCTGAATCCAGGAGCGCATCGATTGACATTGCTGTAATTGCCGGCGACGGCATTGGTCCCGAGGTCACCGCGGAGGCCGTGAAGGTCCTGAAGAAGGTCACTGCCAGCGAGGGTGTGAAACTCAAGCTGACGGATTACGCCCTGGGTGCCGAGCACTGGCTGGCCACGGGGGAAACCCTGCCGGACGCCACCATCGAGGCCCTGCGCGGCCACGACGCCATCCTCTTTGGCGCGGTCGGCGCGGCCCCGGGTGACACCAGCATCCCCTCCGGACTGATCGAGCGCGAGATGCTGCTCAAGCTGCGCTTCAGCCTGGACCACTACGTTAACCTGCGCCCCTCCTTCCTGTACGACGGCGTGGCCTCACCCCTGGCGAATCCCGGCACCATCGACTTCGTGGTGGTCCGCGAAGGCACCGAGGGCCCCTATGTGGGCAACGGCGGCGTGCTGCGCAAGGGCACCGTGCACGAGGTTGCCACCGAAGTCTCCGTCAACACCGCCTTTGGCGTGGAGCGACTGGTCCGCGACGGCTTCCGCCGCGCCAACGAACGCCCCCGCAAGAAGCTCACCTACGTGCACAAGCACAACGTGCTGGTCTACGCCGGCCACCTGTGGAAGCGCACCGTCGAGGCCGTCGCGGCGGAATTCCCGGACGTCACCGTGGATTACCTGCACGTGGACGCCGCCATGATTTTCCTGGTCACCGACCCCGCCCGCTTCGACGTGATCGTCACGGACAACCTCTTTGGCGATATCATCACCGACCTCGCAGCGGCCGTCACCGGCGGCATTGGCCTGGCCGCCTCGGGCAACATCAACATGGACCGCACGGCGCCGTCCATGTTTGAACCGGTACACGGCTCGGCCCCCGACATTGCGGGCAAGCAAATCGCAGATCCGACGGCGGCCATCCTGTCCGCGGCACTGCTGTTGAACCATGTTGGCTACCCGGAGGCGGCAGCAAAGATCGAGGCCGCCGTCGCCGCCGACATCGCCGGGCGCAGCGCAACCGTGACGCGTCCGACGTCGGCCATTGGCGACGCGATCGCGGCCGCACTGTAAGGAGCCGGCCCCGGCTGGCAAGAGTAGGCTTGTGTCACTAGAGTGAGTGCACCGTAACCGAAAGCCGCGTGACTGAAACGGCGGTGCACTACCACTCTCAGTGCACTTGAATCTCAGCACAGACTCCGCCCCAGCTGCTAGCAGCAATGACGGGCACAACCATGTGGAGGAAGCATGACCCAGACAGCCAGCGAGCTGACCTTTTCGCAGCAGCGCAACGAGAACCCCAAGAGCAGCGCCGAGCGCGATGCGATTTTGGCCAACCCCGGCTTTGGTGACTACTTCACCGACCACACGGCTGTCGTGGACTACAAGGTTGACTCGAACGGCGAGGGTGGCTGGTCCAATGCCCGCATTGAGCCCTACGGCCCCATCGCCATGGACCCGGCGGCCGCCGTGCTGCACTACGGCCAGGAAATCTTCGAGGGAATGAAGGCTTACCGCCACGCCGACGGCTCCGTCTGGACGTTCCGTGCCGAGGCCAACGCTGCCCGCCTGAACACCTCCGCACGCCGCCTGGCCCTGCCGGAACTGCCGCCCGAGGTGTTCCTTGAGTCGTTGCGCCAGCTGGTTGCCGCGGACCAGGACTGGGTTCCCTCCGGCGACGGCGAGGCTTTGTACCTGCGCCCGTTCATGATCGCCACCGAGGCGTTCCTGGGTGTGCGCCCCGCCCGCGAGGTCTCTTACCGCGTGATCGCCTCGCCGGCCGGCAACTACTTCGGCGGCGAGCTCAAGCCCGTCTCCATCTGGCTCACCACCACTTTTGCCCGCGCCGGCGAAGGCGGCACCGGCGAGGCCAAGTGTGGCGGCAATTACGCCGCCTCGCTGGCCGCCCAGATGGAAGCCGAGGCCCACGGCTGCAAGCAGGTCTTGTTCCTGGATCCGTTCAACGACAACGCCATTGAAGAACTCGGCGGAATGAACATCTTCTTCGTGTTCAAGGACGGCCGCCTGGTCACCCCGGCGCTGAACGGGCACATCCTGCACGGCATCACCCGCTCCTCCGTCATGCAGTTGGCCGCCGACCGCGGGCTGAAGGTGGAAGAACGCAAGATCACGATCGACGAATGGCGCGACGGCGTGGCATCCGGGGAAATCACCGAGGCCTTTGCCTGCGGCACCGCGGCCGTGATCACCCCGATTGGTGAGCTGAAGATGGCCGACGGCGTCATTGCCTCGCCCGGCTCCGGCATCGGCGAGGTCACCGCGGCGATCCGCGAGCAGCTGCTCGGCATCCAGACCGGCGCCACCCCGGACCTGCACGGCTGGCTGACCCGCCTGGTGTAGTCCCAAGCGCTGCTCCTGACCCTGGTCTCGCTCCCCAGCCGCTCCCACTGCTCGCAAGCTCGCAGCGGGTC
>JBAUMA010000493.1:0-6994 GCA_049578485.1 Specibacter sp. | reverse complement strand
GGCCCAAGTTCCGGCCCCGCCCCGGTGGTGGACGGTTCTGCGCTGCTGCCCGAGGACACCGCCTGGGGCCGGGGGCTGCGGCTGCCGCCGGCCGTTGAGGTTGACGGCGTGCCCAGCTTTACCGATGTGCCGGCCCTTGGCTACGGCTCGGCGGCGCCGGCCTGGCCGGACGGCCGCTAAAGCAGCAGGCTCCGCATCAGCCGAAACCAATACAACCGGCGTCGCGGCTGCGGGCCCGGCAACCGCCCCGACGGGCCACTAGAATTATTGAGCCCGCCGCCTGCATTCAGAGGAAACAACCACGCATGAGCCTTGCCGTCCGCCCCATCACGCCCGCCGACTACGACGCCGTCGCTCGCATCACCGCGGACGCCTACCTGGGTGCCGGGTACTTTGACAGTGCCGAGTACCCGTACATGCAAAAGATCATGCGCGTGGGGGAGCGGGCTGCGGTGGCGCCCATCATCGTGGCTGAACGCGACGGCGTGGTGGTCGGCTCGGCCACCCTGGCCGTGTTCGGCGACGAGTGGGCGGACATCGCACAGCCTGACGAACTCGAATTCCGGCTCCTGGTGGTGGACCCGGCCGTACAGCGCAGCGGTGCCGGGCGGGCCATGGTCAACGCGATCCTGGACCGGGCCAAGGGGATGCCGGGCATCCGCGCGGTCAGCCTCACCACGGGTGACGACTGGCACGGCGCCCACGCCCTGTACCGCACGCTCGGCTTCACCCGCATCCCCGAACGCGACTGGCCCATTCCGGAAAACGGCAAGATGCTGCGCGTCTATCGCATGGAGCTGTAAGGCTCCGCCTAGGTCGCCAGGAGCGGGCGGGCCGAGGCGTAGCCGTCCCGCATGGTCGACGACGGCACGTCGTAGACCATGGTCAATTCGCTGCCGGGTTCGTAGGCCGGCCAGCCAGGTTCGCCACGGACCGCGAACCCCACCGCGGAGGCGTGGACGTCGTTGGCGAGGCCCTGGGGTGGGTTTGGACCGGCCAGGGCGTCGACCTTGACGGAGTCCAAGCAATCAAAGATGAACGGCACATCCAGGCAGTGCACCGCCCGGCCAAACACGCCGCTGGGCCAGGAAAACCTGTACAGCCAGGTGGGGGCCGGCCGTCCCGCGGCAGTGCCTCCTGCCCGGCGTCCGGCACAAACGTCCAGCACGGCCCGCCGGAACACCGCATCCGTGATGTACCGGCCCAGCACGGCCACCGATCCCTTCCGGGCCACATCCTTGTTGGCCGCCAGGTAGGCCGACCGCCGGGCCCCTTTCAAACCGGCCCCGCCCAGCAGGAACCGTGCCGGAACAAACCGCATGATCTTGGGAGCGGTGTCGAACGCCATGGAGAATTCGTCGTCGGCCGAGCCCATCACCAGGCCCTTGTCCGCGCCGATACCCGCACGCAGCGAATCCAGGGTGGGCCGTGCAATCAGCTCGCCGTCCACCACGGGTCCGTAGGCCAGCCCGCCCTCCACCATCGCCTTGAGCATGGCGGCAGGCTTGCCGGGGCCGCCCTCCGGGTGCTGGGCTTTTTCCTGCAGTTCCAGGATCTTCAGTTCGTCGACGCCGGCAAAACCGTCCCGGGTGTTTGCGACGCCGGCCAGTGCGGCCAGCCGGCCGGCGATGGTCTTCGCCCGT
This sequence comes from Specibacter sp., assembly GCA_049578485.1. Classification (GTDB taxonomy): domain Bacteria; phylum Actinomycetota; class Actinomycetes; order Actinomycetales; family Micrococcaceae; genus Specibacter. Next base: position 5,351 of record JBAUMA010000493.1, on the reverse strand, counting down.
CCAGGGGCAACATCGGCCAAGGCGCCGGAAATGCAGTGGACCCGGTGGAAGAGGTGCTGCGCACCGGGCATGCCCAGCAGGGTCAGCACGGCGCCGCCGCCGGCAGACTGCCCGGCAATCGTGACCTGCCCGGGATCTCCGCCGAACGCCGCAATGTTCTCCTGCACCCACTCAAGCGCGGCCAGCCAGTCCAGCACGCCGCGGTTGTGCGGCGCCCCTTCGATCCAGCCAAATCCGTCAAAGCCAAGCCGGTACGACACTGAGACCGTCACGACGCCGTCGCGGTTGAACGCGGCACCGTCGTACCAGGGGCTGGCGGGGGAGCCGGCCGTGAACCCGCCGCCGTGGAAGTAGACCATGACGGGCAGGGCGGCGTCGCCGGAGGGTTCAGGGGTGAAAACATTGACGTTCAAGGTGGACTCGCCGGGAATGGACGGCTCGGGGATCAGCGTGATTTCGGCCAGGGTTTCGCGCTGCGGGGTGGGTTCGTCGGCCACGGCGTCCAGGACGTCCTCCCATGGCTCGGGCGGGACGGGGGCGGCGAAACGGAGGGCTCCCACGGGCGCCTGGGCGAAGGGTATGCCCTTGAAGGCTGCGGAACGCCCGAACTGCCCTGTGCCGCGGCACTCGCGCCAGGCACCGCGGACGGGGCCCGATGCCGTCCGCACGACAGGGCCGGCCAAGGTGGCGAACTCGGATTGCTGTTCCATGGAAAATCCTCACTAAGGTCTGGCCTGACTGTAACGCGAGCCGGGGACGAGTCCATCGACCCTCACATAATTCAACGGTTGAAGTCAAGGGAATGCAAGAGCTGCCGGCCATGGACCTGGCCCGGACACCGCCGTAGAAAAACGCAATGAAGTCCAGCCGCCGGATGACTCGCCCTTAGAGTGGTGGCTCCACCAACAGGGCGCGAGGCCCCACGACGCAAAGGACATCCACGTGCGCAAAATCTACGGTTCCGGCTCGAGCTGGGAAAAGACCCTTGGCTACTCCCGCGCCGTGCAGGTCAACGACACCCTGTACATTTCCGCAACCTCGGCCGCGGGCCCGGACGGCATCGTTGTCGGCGACGGGTTCTACGAGCAGAGCGCCTTCATTTTGACCAAGCTCGACGCCGTGCTTGCCGAGGCGGGGTTCTCCTTTGCCGACGTCGTGCAGTCCAAGATCTACCTGACGGACATTGGCGCCTGGGAAGAGGCCGGCCGGGCCCACGGCGAAGTCTTTGGCGAGATCCGCCCCACCCTGGCCCTCGTCCACGTGCTGCCCTTCCTGGACCCCGTCATGAAGGTCGAGATCGAACTCGTCGCTCAGCGCTGAGGGGCACGCCTGACGGCACGCCGGGCGGCACATTCTCGAGTGTGCCGCCCATGCGGGACTAGGCGGGGTTGCCGGAGCCGGCAGGCGGCCCGCCCAGGCCGTTGACCGCCGTCGGCCGGCGCAGCGGCCGCCGTTCCATCACGAAGTACAGCCGTGCAGATCCGAACAGCACCGCCACCATGCCGGCCCCGAACAGCCAGGTCAGCGGGCGGCCGGGGTCAAACTCGGAGCGGGCCCGGGCCGCGGCGATGAGGATCAGCACGATCATCAACATTTCAACCTGCAGCATCAGCTTGAAAGTGGTCCACCGGGAATCGTTCAGCACCCAGAAACCGGCACTTCCCAGGGCGAGGACCGCGCCAACCACCCGGCAGGTCAGCGGCGTGAGTGCCCACGGCCAGATGGGAATCACCACGGCCGGGGCCAACAGCATGGACAGGCCCGTGAGCATCGCAAGCAGGCCCGTCAGGACGATTACCCGGCGCACGACCGGTCCGAGCATGCGGTCCCGGGGAAGCTGCGGTGCCTCGCGCCCCCGGTTGGCCAGCCAGGCCCCCATGATCAAAAAGGGAGTGGTGAAGTACAGTGCCGCCCACGTCCAGAAGGTGACATGGCTGTGGTTGAACCGGTCCCAGTGCAGGATCGTGGCGATGCCCAGGATCGTGGCGAACAACGCGACGGCGAGAAAACCAATCTTGACCGCGTGCCAACGCTTTTCCACCAACAGCACCCGGGTGAAGAAATAAGCGCCACCCAGATACGCGGACGCCAGAACCATCGGCGTCATGGTGGGTTTGATGGTCCAGGCAAACGTCTGCGCCGTGTTGGCGGGAAAGAGGTACAGCAGGATGAACGCCGCGAGGAGAAAGGGGATGATGATCGCCGAAATGACACGGGAATAGGGCAGAATCCTGTCGTCCCCCGGAAGAGCTGCGTCAGACTTCATCTCAAAACCTCTGCGCATATGGACGCGATAGATGAGTAAGCCCATCATAGAGCTATGGCTTCGGTCGTGGAAGGCCCAAAGAGGCGTATCCGTGCGCACCGTGGCAGGGAGGAACGGCCGTGGGCGCCGAGCAGCCAAACGATGGCTCGCCGATCGACGGTGTGGCACGAGGACTGCGGGATCGTTTGGCGGCGCTGCCCCCCGGCCGACGGCACCTGGGGATCTTCCTCGCCACCTACCTGAGGACCACCGAGGCGGTGGGCGCCGCCGTCGAACAGGGGATCTTTGAGGACCCGCAGTGGGTGGGGCGGTGGGATGCGGCCTTCGCACAGCTCTACCTGGCCGCCCTCGACGCCGAATTGTCATCGGGGGCGCGGGTTCCCCGGCCATGGCGGCTGGCTTTCGACGTCGACCCCGGCCTCCCGCCGCTGCGGCACGTACTGCTGGGAATCAATGCGCACATCAATTACGACCTTCCCCAGGCGCTGCTGGAGACGATCAGCGACGCCGACTTCGAGGACGCCGCCCTGATGGCCCGACGCCGGCGCGACCACGAACGCATCGATGACCTGCTCGGCCAACGGGTTGCCGCTGAGGACAACCGGCTGGCATCCGCCACCTCCCTGACGCTGCTTGACCGGCTGCTTCGGCCGTTGAACCGGCGCGGCTCGCGAATGTTCCTTCGCGAGGCCCGCCGGAAGGTGTGGCACAACACCGTGGAACTACAAATGGCCCGCCTGGCCGGCCCCGCTGCCTTCTCGGCACGGCTGGCCGAGCTGGAGGTCCTCAGCGCCGCCCGGATCGCAGACCTGCTCCAGCCGGGCCAGGTTGTCCTGCGACTGGCAGCAGGGGGTTTCGGGGTCAAACTTCCGCCGCCGGGCGCCTGAGATGCTCCCGCGCTGGGGCTGGCTGCCGTGAGAGTGATAATCGTGGGTGCGGGCCCGGCCGGATCCACCGCCGCCTACTACCTTGCCATGGCGGGAATTGACGTCACTGTGCTGGAAAAATCCAGCTTCCCGCGTGAAAAGGTCTGTGGTGACGGACTCGCCCCGCGCGCAGTGCGCGAGATCCAGACGCTTGGCCTGCCCTGCTCCGCGGAAGATGGTTGGCGGCAAAATCGGGGACTGCGGCTGATCGCCGGCGGCCGGAGCATTGAGCTGCCCTGGCCGGACGTGACGGGCTTGCCGAACTACGGACTGATCCGCAGCCGACTCGGTTTCGACGAGGAACTGGCCCGCCACGCCCAGACCGCGGGGGCCCGACTGCTGGAACGGCACAACGTCACACATGCCGTCCGCTCCGAGGACGGGCGGGTGGCCGGCGTGCGCGCCACGATCCTGGACGTGAACGGACGCAGGACGGGAGAGACGCGCGGCTTCTTTGCCGACGTCGTCCTCGCTGCGGACGGCAATGCCGCGCGCACGGCCGTCTCCATGGGGATACAGCGGCGCGATGACCGGCCGATGGGTGTTGCCGTGCGCAGCTATTTCACCTCCCCCCGCCATGACGATGACTGGTTGGAATGCTGGCTGGAGCTGCCGGGCAGGAATGGCAACTGCCTGCCCGGTTACGGCTGGGTGTTTGGCATGGGCGACGGCACCTCCAACGTGGGTCTGGGCGTCCTGAACTCCGCCAAGGAGTTCGGCGCCCTTGAATACAAGCGGCTGCTTCGGGAATGGACCGCCGGCATGCCGGGGGAGTGGGGCTTCACGGAAGCCAACCAGCTGGGGGAGGTTCGCGGCGCCGCCCTGCCCATGGGCTTCAACCGCACCCCGCACTACTCGCCGGGGCTGATGCTGCTGGGCGACGCCGGCGGCATGGTCTCCCCGTTCAACGGTGAAGGAGTCTCGTATGCCATGGAATCGGGGCGCTTCGCCGCCGAGTTCGTCATCGCGGCCGGGGAACTGGGCCGTTTGAAGGGCCGGAGATTCGGGGCGGACGGCCTCGACGCGCAGCTGTCCGGGTACGCGGAACAGGTGCAAAAGCAGTGGGGTGCACACTTCGCACTGGGGCGCGGCTTCGCGGCACTCATTGGCAGGCCCTCGGTCATGAAGCTCGCGCTCCATACCGGCATGCCGATACCGTTACTGATGCGGTTCGGGCTCCGGCTGCTCGGCAACCTGAACGATCCGGCCGGCAAGGGTTTTGACGATCGCATGATCAGAATCCTTGAGCTGCTGGCCCCGGACGCCTCACCCTAGGGTTCGGTGTGTGGCGGGCAACCGTGCCCCGCCATCGCCGCCGTAGTCCCGACCGCCGTCGCAGCCGTCGCGGCGGATGGGCGGGGGCGACTAAGCTAGAGGGCGACACAATTCTTACTTTTGCAGGGGAGATCCATGGCTGCGATCAACCGTGAGGACGTTGCGCACCTGGCGCAACTCGCTCACATCGAGATGAGCGACGACGAACTGGACCGCATGGCCAATGAATTGGCAGTGATTGTGGATTCGGTGAAGAGCGTCAGCGAAGCTGCGGGAGCCGACATTCCGGCCACCTCGCACCCAATTCCGCTGACCAACGTCATGCGCGAGGACGTGGTGGGCCACGTACTGTCCGCCGAGGAGGCGCTCTCGGGCGCCCCGGACTCCGCAGACGGCCGCTTCAAGGTCCCCGCAATTTTGGAAGAGAGCTAAGCCATGACAGCCAACGAACTCATTCGTTCCAGCGCGTCCGAAATGGCCGCCAAGCTGGCCGCAGGCGAAATCACCTCCGTCGAACTGGTCCAGGCGCACCTTGACCGCATTGCCGCCGTCGACGGCGGAGAACGCGGCGTCCACGCGTTCCTGCACGTCAACGCCGAAGAGGCGCTCGCCGTCGCCGCCGACGTCGATGCCCGCCGCGCCGCCGGTGAGGAGCTCCACGAGCTCGCCGGCGTGCCGATCGCCATCAAGGACCTGATCGTCACGAAGGGCCAGCCCACCACGGCCGGCTCCAAGATCCTCGAGGGCTGGATGAGCCCCTACGACGCCACCGTGATCAAGAAGATCCGGGCCGCGCGCATGCCCATGCTGGGCAAGACCAACCTTGACGAATTCGCCATGGGCTCCTCCACCGAGCACTCCGCCTACGGCCCCACCCGCAACCC
>JBAUMA010000492.1:0-8536 GCA_049578485.1 Specibacter sp. | reverse complement strand
GCCTGTGCGTGCGCATCGGCGCCATGCGCTCCCACTCACAGGCGCTGACCCTCAAGCTCCGCGAGGACCTGTCCGTGGCCGAGATCGAGTCGCTGCTGGCCAACGACAACCAGTGGTCCAAGGTGGTGCCGAACACGAAGGCGGCGTCCATGGCGGACCTGACGCCGGTGGCCGCCTCCGGTACGCTTGATGTTCCCGTGGGCCGCATCCGCAAGATGGAAATGGGCCCGGAGTACATCAGTGCGTTCACGGTGGGCGACCAGCTCCTCTGGGGCGCCGCCGAGCCGCTGCGCCGCATGCTCAAGATCGCGGTCGGCACGCTCTAACTACCGGCGTCTATGTTGCAGTTGTTGGACCGGATAGCGCTTCCCGAGGCGTTTTTCGTCCAATAAGTGCAACATAGACGTTTAAGGGGTCAGGAATCTTGCGTGGGCCTTCGCCGACTTCTCCAGCGCCTTGCTTTGGGCCGGGCTGAGCTCGTCAAAGAATTCGGGAAGCACGACGCCGGCCAATTCCCTTTGTTTTTCAGCCGCACCTTGGGCCTTGCGCCAGGTTCCGGCCACCTGGCCGCCGTTGACGACTGTGGCCTTGAACATGCCATTTCCTCCCGGTACCGTGAGCGGCGCGTGGTGCGGCGCCAGTGCTGCGCTGCGATCCGTGTAGCCGAGCAGGTATTCGTCAAAGCCTGGGAGCAGGAGCACCGAGCGAGCTCCTGGAACTGTGCCGCTGAGCAGTTCGGCCGTTTCGGGGGCAAGCCAATACTCCGTGCCATTGCAGTTGATGCTCTCCAGCTGTCCGCCTGCCTGGGCCATCCCGATTTTGATGTCCTTCAGCGTCAGCTTGGCCCACCATTGAAAGTCCTTGATGGTGGCCGGGCCGTGGCTGCGGAAGTAGCGCAGTGCCAATTCGGCAAGTGCCTCATCCTTCGCCAGGACCCTCGGATTCGTGATCCATTGCTCGGTGCGCACAAAATATTGGCTGTTGCCGCTCCCCGCGGAATCGTTGATGGGGCCTTGCACCAGTGTTCCCTCTACGCACAACATCCACAGCAGGTGGATTCCGCGTTGGGCCTGGATGGCTTGTCCGGCGGCCTCAAAGGCTGCGAAGAGGTCGTCCCGGCCGGCGCGGGCAACCCCGTCCGCCGTTGGTTCCAGCAGCATCAGTGCCACCTCGCGCACCCGGCCCAGGTCCGCCGTCGTAATTTCCAGTTGGCGGTGGCGCGATGCGGCAGATGCCACCATGCGCTCGGATGTGAGGGAGAGAATCCAGCCGAGGTCCTCCGCGGCGCTCACGTGCAGGGTGCCGCGCATGGGCCAGGAGCGGACCAATTCACCGTTGTTGAAGGCTGCCTGGACCTCCGTTCGAGTACTTCCCGGGGAGCGCAATCCGATGGACCACAGTGCTCCGGGAAAGTCCTGGCCCTGTAACGCCGTCAGCCAACGCACAACGTCCACCGGTCCCGGGGTGGGACTGGCGGACGTTGGCAAAATCAACTGCGCCGCCAGACGGAGCCTGGCGAGGGTGGCGGGTGTGACGCTCATGGAACAAATCTAAACCACTGGACGGTGAGACGGCGTCGGCCAAAAACCGACCAAAGGTGAGACGGCGTCGGTCAAAACCCGACCAAAGGTGAGACGGCGTCTGCTAGCGGGCGGTGCGGAGCTGCGCCGTGACGGGGCACTCGAAGGGGTCGCGCTGGCCCAGGCCCACGCGGTTGAGGTAGCGCATCACGATCATGTACGACTTGGCCAGTGTGGTTTCCGTGTACGTGATGTTCCGCTCCGCGCAGTACTGGCGGACCATCGGCTGGACCAGCCTGAGGTTGCGCGAGGACATGGTGGGGAACAAGTGGTGCTCGATCTGGTAGTTCAGCCCGCCCATGCCGGTGTCGACCAGCCAACCGCCGGAGATGTTGCGGCTCATGAGGGTCTGGCGGCGCATGAAGTCGATCTTCACGTCCTTGGGCACCAGCGGCATGCCCTTGTGGTTCGGGGCGAACGAGCCACCCATGTACAGCCCGAGCGCCAGTTCCTGTACCACCAGGAACGCGATGCCGAATACCGGGCCAAGGAACAGCAGGACCGCGACGGGGAAGACCGCCAGGCGGATGAACAGCAGGGTCATCTCAACCTTGCGGTGCGGCATGGAGTGCTTGCGGTCCAGGACCCGGCGCACCGAGTTGATGTGGAGGTCAAGCACGGAGAGCGTCAGCAGCGGGAAGAAGAACCAGCCCTGGCGGGCGGCAAACCACTTGGCAAAGCCGGTGCGCTGCGAAGCGGATTCCGGGTCAAAGACGAGCGCCCCGGCGGCAATATCCAGGTCGACACCAATCTTGTTGGGGTTGGCGTGGTGCTTGCCGTGCTTGTTCATCCACCAGCCGTGGCTGAGTCCGACGAACAGGTTGCCGGAGATGACGGCCGTCCATGCGTTCTTTTTCGCCGAGGCGAAGATCTGACGGTGGGCGGCGTCGTGGGAGAGGAAACCGGTGAGTGTGCACATGATGGCGAAGAGCACGGCGGTGGCCATCTGCCACCAGCTCTGCCCCAGCGTCACGAACATGACGCCGACGGCGGCAAAGCCCAACCCCAGGCGGATCATCCGGAACACATACCAGCGGATCTCCCGCTCCATGAGCCCGGCGGCGCGAACCTCGTCGGTCAGCTGGATGAAGTCGGTGACATGCCGATCCCGCGCAGGGCGCTTCTTTACCGTCCGGAGGGCGGCCTCCGCCTCGTCAAGTACGTCCGTGCTGTCAATGGTTGCCGAAGACATCGCGCTCCTCTTGGTGGGGGCCAACTTCGCCAACACCGTGCTAATAGAAAGGTCTGAATCTTCCACTAACGCTACGGAGCGGGGGCGGGAAACACATCACACCGGGGAGCCGTCTTGCCCCCCTACCCGGGTAGGGGCCCATGGTGCAGCCGGCACGTCCGCCGGTTTGGCAGGATTCTGAGGGCGGCGCTCAAGCTCCGGGGGCTGCTGTGGTGATTAGCCGGCGGCCGGCCTGGGGCGAATGACCACGACGCCCCCGCCGCGAGCGTGTGCACGGCGCTGGCTAGAGCGTGCAGCCCACCAAAACGGGTTCCGGGTGCAGGGCAATGCCAAACTTTGCCTGCACGCCGTCGCGAACCGTGCGTGCCACGGCCAGCACGTCCGACGCCGAGGCGGAGCCCCTGTTGCTGATGGCGAGGGTGTGCTTCGTGGAGAGGGAGGCACGCCCGGAGGCCACGCCGTGGTCCGCCAGGCCAAAGCCCTTCGTGAAACCGGCATGCTCAATGAGCCAGGCGGCGCTGAGCTTGACGCCACCGGATGCGGGATAGCGGGGCGCGTCTTCGGGCAGCGTGGCGGAAAGCTCCGGGGAGACGATCGGGTTGGTGAAGAAGGAGCCGGTGGAAAAGGTGTCCCTGTCGGCCGGGTCCAGCACCATGCCCTTGGAGGCGCGCAGGGCCAGGACGGTGCGCCGGACCTCGAGGGAGTTGGCGCGCTGGCCCACCTCCACCCCGAGGCGCCGGGCCAGTTCGGCATACTTGATGGGTGCGCTCATGCGCCCCAGCAGTAGCTGGAACTCAACGGTGAGCACCACGTAGCGCGGGGATCCGTTCACCGTGCTGGCCTTGATGATGGAGTCCCTGTAGCCAAACTCCAGCTCCGAATTGGTGAAGGTGCGCACGGCGTTGCTTTCCCGGTCCCAGACGCGGACGGAGGCGATGGTCTGGCCGACGTCGGCCCCGTAGGCACCCACATTTTGAACCGGAGTGGCACCGGCCAGGCCGGGGATCCCGGAAAGGGCCTCGAGACCGCTCCAGGCGTGCAGCACCGATTGGTGCACAAAATCGTCCCAGTCGTGTCCGGCCTGCACCACCACGGAGGCTCCCCCGCAGCTGTCCGCGGAGTTGGCCGCGTAGCCTGTGCTGGCGATCTTCAGGACTGTGCCGTCAAAGCCGTCGTCGGAGACCACCAGGTTGGAACCGCCGCCAACAATCAAAAGGGGGGTGCCGGCGTCGTCCGCGGCACGGACGGCGGCAATGATTTCCGCCTCGGTGGAGGCTTCGACATAGTTGCGTGCGGGGCCTCCCACGCCGAGGGTGGTCAAGGTGCTGAGCAGTTTTTGACTAGTCACACATCAACATTAGTCGCTGCCGACGTCGCAGAAGCCGCGTCCAGGTACTTTGGCCGGCGCACCACGGGGGTGAGGAAGAAGGCGACCACCAGCATGACGAGCACCGCGAGCAGCGAATGCAGCACGCCCACATGCTCGGCAATCAGGCCCAGCAGCGGCGGGCCGCCCAGGAATGCGCCGTAGCCGACGGTGGAGACGACGGAGACGCGGGCGGCGGCGTGGACGGGATCATCCGAGGCCGCGGACATGGCCACGGGGAAGCCCAGCGCCGAGCCCAAACCCCAGAAGACAAGTGCCGCGAGGGCAATGTGCTGGTTCGGGGCAAACACGAAAGCGCCAAGTCCAATCACGGCAAACGCGGCGCCGAACCGCAACACGATCACGCGGCCGTACTTGTCCAGCACCACCGTCCCGGCAAAGCGTCCAATGGTCATGGCCGAGACAAAGATCCCATAGCCCACGGCGCCAATGGTCTTGGTGGAGTGGTAGCCGTCCACCATGGCCAGCGCCACCCAGTCACCGGCGGCACCCTCGGCCAGGCCCAGGCCCAGCACCAGGACGCCCAGCATGAGCGTGCGGGGGTCCTTCCAGGCTGCGGCGATCTTGTCCTTTCCGGCCCGCTTGGCGGCGGCCGGATCGGCGCCCTTGGTCACATCCACCATGGCGGTCTGTGCCTGCCGGTGGTCCGCCTGGTAGTGCCCGGCACCGACCCACACCGCAGTCACCACAATGAGGGCGATCACCGAGAGGTGGAGGGCCACCGGAACGTGCAGGGACGCCGCCAGCGCGCCAAGGCCGGCGCCGGCCACCGTGCCGATGCTGAACGCGCCGTGCAGCCGGGGCATGATGTGCCGGCCCAATGCCCGCTCCACGGCGGCACCTTCAATATTGGAGGCGGTGTTCCAGCTGGCGGCGCCCAGGCCCACGATCACCAGGCCGGCACCCACCACCAGCGTTTCGGAAAACACGGTTGCGCCCAGGCCAACCACGATGATGCCCACGGTTTGGATGATGCTGCCCAGCCGCGAAGTGAGCTTGGAGCCCAGGCGCAGCACCACCAGCCCCGACGCGGCAACCGAGACGAACGAGCCCAGCGACATGCATAGCAGCATCAGGCCCACTTGGCCCGGGGTCAGGCCCAGGTCCTCGCGGATGGCCGGAATGCGGGAAACCCAGGTGGCAAAGACCAGCCCGGATCCGGCGTACGCGGTGACTACACCGGTTCGCCAGGCATTGACTTGGTTCACGCCAGACGGACGGTGGCTTGCGCCTTGACCAGGACCTTCAGACCGTCGAGGCTGACGGTCAAATCGATGCGGGCGGTGGAGGCTTCGGCGTCCAGCGCACCAATGATGCCAACGACGGCGACGACGGCGCCCGGGGCACCGTCGAGGTCCGCCACCGGAACGGGCTTGGTGAAGCGGGTGCCATAGCCGACGACGGCGGCCGGGTCACCGACCCAGTCGGTCACCAGCTGGACGGCGGCACCCATGGTGAACATGCCGTGGGCGATGACGCCCGGCAGTTCCACCTCGCGGGCGAAGCGCTCGTTCCAGTGGATGGGGTTGAAGTCGCCCGAGGCCCCGGCGTACTTGACCAGGTCGGCGCGGGTGATCTCGATGCTGCGTGAGCCGATTTCCTGGCCCACTTCAAGGTCTGCAAAGTTCATTACTGCCCCTCCCCGCGCACCAGGATGGCGGAAACAGTGGTTGCCACGGCGTCCCCGGCAACCGTGGAAATTTCGGCGCGGGTGGTGATCATGGCACCGCCGCCCATGGCCCGGACCGTGTCCACATGAAGTTCGGCCACGAGCTCGTCGCCTGCCACGATGGCGCGGTGGTGGGTGAATTTTTGTTCCGCGTGGACTACCCGGGAAAAGTCGATGCCGGAGTCCGGGTCATTGATCAGCTGGGCGTCGGCACGCTGGGCCACGATGATGGCGTAGGTGGGCGGAGCCACCAGGTCCGCGTGCCCCAGCGATTGCGCTGCGGCCACGTCAAAGTGGGCCGGGTGGGTGGCCTTGACAGCCCTGGCAAAGTCTCGAATGGACTCACGGCCGACGCTGTAGATGTCGCCGGCGGGGTAGCTGCGCCCCTGCAGCTGCGGATGGATACTCATGGCCCCCAGCTTATCGTTTGGGGAAGCCGGACTGCACACTGCGACCGCCTGCTAAGACCGCATTTTTTCAACCACTTCAAGGAGCGAGGCGACGTCAACGGGATCGGCGGTGACGGCGTCGTTCCAGGGATGCGACGGCAGGCCGAACAGGGCCGCGTTGAAGTACAGCCCGTCCCCCAGCAGCATGACGGCGCGGGCGGCCGCGGCGTTGCCAATGTCCGCCAGGATCAGCTGGTACCAGCGGGCGTGGATTTCGGAGAACGCGGCCCGCACCACCGTGTCCTCGCCCTGGGCCAGGCGCATGGCCGCCACGAGGGCCCGGTCAAAGGTGGTGTCGCCAAAAACGCTGGTGCGCACGTAGTAGCTGGCACTTCCGGCCGGGTCCTTGGCCATCAGGTCAAGGTCGATGTCGGCCATGGCGCGCAGCTTCTCCAGCAGCCCGGCCGTCAGGGCTTCCTTGCTTTTGAAGTGGTAGAGCAGCCCGCCCTTGGAGACTCCCGCGGTGGCGGCAACCGCGTCCAGCGTGGCCGCCCGCGGGCCGTCCTGGATCAGCAAATCCTCGTAGGCCTGCAGGACCCGATCGCGTGCTGGAGCTTGTGTAGTCATCCGTCAAGCCTACAAGAAGTGACGAAGTACACCGTCCAGACGGTTTACTGTACCGGCTGGACGGTTTAGTATGGAGTTATGGCTTTCACACTCAACACCCCGATCCCCGGTTCCACTCCGGCCCGCGCCGGCACCCGCGCGTGGATTGCCCTTGCCGTGCTCATGCTGCCGGTGTTGCTTGTCTCTGTGGACAACACGGTGTTGAGTTTTGCCATCCCTTCCATCTCCCTGGCGTTGATCCCCTCCGCCACGGAGCTGCTGTGGATTATTGACGTGTACCCGCTGGTGCTGGCGGCCCTGCTGGTCCCCATGGGCAGCCTGGCCGACCGCTTCGGCCGCCGCCGCATGTTGATGATCGGCAGCACCGGCTTCGCCATGGTGTCCGTCCTGGCCGCCTTTGCCCCGTCCGCCACGGCCCTGATTGGCTACCGAGCACTGTTGGGCTTGTTTGGCGCCATGCTGATGCCGTCCACGCTGTCCTTGATCCGCAACCTCTTCGACCACCAGGACCAGCGGCGCAAGGCCATCGCCATCTGGGCGGCCTGTTTCTCCGGTGGCGCAGCGCTGGGCCCCATTGTTGGCGGCTTCCTGCTGGAGCACTTCTGGTGGGGTTCGGTGTTCCTGCTGGCCGTCCCGGTGCTTATTCCGCTGCTGATCCTGGCGCCGATCTTCGTGCCCGCGTCGAAGGACCCCGCCCCGGGCAAGATTGACCCGTTGAGCATTGTGCTGTCCTTTGGCGCCATGGTTCCGACCATCTTCGGCATCAAGGAGATCGCCCAAACCGGCCTCACCGCGGTGAATATTGCCTTGATCGTGGTGGGTGTGGCCCTCGGCGTCGTATTTGTGCGCCGCCAACTGCGCCGCAAGGATCCCATGCTAGATGTGCGCTTGTTCCAGAACCCCGTCTTTAGCGGCGGCGTGCTGGCCAACCTGCTCAGCATCTTCTCACTGGTCGGATTCTTGTACTTCATCACCCAGCACCTGCAACTGGTGGTGGGCCTGTCACCCACCGAGGCGGCGTTCGTCCTGGTGCCCGGACTGGTCATCTCCATCATTTCTGGGCTGCTGGCGGCTACCCTGGCCAAGCACTTCAAGCCCTCATGGCTTGTGTCCGGCGGGTTGTTCCTGAACGCGGTTGGGTTCCTGATCGTCTGGCTCAACACCGACGGTTCCGTGGCCGGGATCATCACGGCCTTCGTGGTCCTCGGCGCCGGCGTCGGCATGGCCGAGACCATCTCCAACGACCTCATCCTGTCCGCTGCCCCTCCGGCCAAGGCGGGGGCGGCGTCGGCCATCTCGGAGACCGCCTATGAGGTCGGTTCCGTCCTGGGCACCGCGATCCTGGGCAGCATCCTGGCCGCCGCATACCGCATGAACGTGGTGGTTCCGGCGGGCATTTCGGCCGGGGACCAACACACGGCCGGGCAAACGCTCGGTGGTGCGATCGATGTGGCCAAGAGCCTGCCGGCAGAGCAGGGTTCGGCGCTGCTGGCCTCGGCAAAGCACGCATTCGATTCGGGGTCCGGCGTGGTGGCCATGGTGGGCGTGGTGCTGATGCTCGCGGCGGCGCTCATGTGCCTGCGGACGCTGCGCACGGCGCCGGTGAACCCGGAGCCTGCTGAGCACTAATTCCCCACGCGACGGCGATTCACAAAAAGCCGGCGTTCGCGCTTTCGGCGGGCGGTAGAACGC
>JBAUMA010000491.1:0-6854 GCA_049578485.1 Specibacter sp. | reverse complement strand
GATCCTCCACCCCTACACGCTGGAGGTGCGCAACATTGCCTGGCACAGCGTGTACGAGGTGGGCCACCGCCTCACTGACAGGTTCGACGACGTCGTTCCCAAGGACGTTGGCACCCGCAGTCCGCGCGTCTTCATCACCGGCGACGCCTGCCACACGCACAGCGCCAAGGCCGGCCAGGGCATGAATGTGTCCATGCAGGACGGCTTCAACATCGGCTGGAAACTGGCCCACGTGCTGGAGGGCCGCAGCCCGGAATCGCTGCTGTCAACGTATTCGGCTGAGCGCCAGGTGGTGGCCAAGAACCTCATCGACTTCGACAAGACCTGGTCCACCATGATGGCCAAGAAACCCGAGGAATTTGAGAACCCGGCGGAGCTTGAGGACTTCTACGTGCGCACGGCCGAATTTCCGGCTGGATTCATGACCGAGTACGCACCCTCCCTGATCACCGGCGTGGCCGCGCACCAGGAACTGGCTACCGGATTCCCCGTGGGCAAGCGCTTCAAGTCGGCCATGGCGTCCCGGGTCTGCGACACCAACCCGATCCACCTGGGCCACCACGCCACGGCGGACGGGCGCTGGCGCATCTACGTCTTCGCCGACGCCGCCCCGGCCGGTGCGGCATCGGCCGTGGCAGACTTTGCCGAGTGGCTTTCGACGGCGTCCGACTCGCCGCTTGCCGCCACGCCCGAAGGGCTCGACGCCGACGCCTGGTTCGATGTGAAAGTCATCTACCAGCAACAGCTTGAGGACGTCGACATCAACTCCGTGCCTGCGGCGTTCAAGCCGGTGGTCGGCCCGTTCAAGCTCATCGACTACGAGAAGGTTTACGGCACCCTGGACGGCGATGACATCTTCGACGTGCGCGGGCTCAGCCGCGACGGCGTGGTGGTGGTGGTGCGGCCGGACCAATACGTGGCCAACGTCCTGCCGCTGACGGCCACAGCGGAATTGGGCGAGTTCTTCGCGCGGATCCTGGCTGCGAAGTAGTTAGGAGCGGAGCCTCCCCGGCCCGGCGCGGCAAGGGCGGTTGATGCCGGGGCCGCCCTCCTTGGAGGCCACACATGCACCCTTCTGGCAGGACTCTGTGGCCGGTTCCGTTTCAACCGTTCGTTGACTATTTCTTGCACTCAACTAAAGTGATGGCGGTATGCATCTGCGTTCGAAGGAGAAACGATGATTGTCCGCGCCGACTTGAACATCTCGCTCGACGGGTTCGCCACGACCACTGATCAGACCCCCGAGCATCCTTTCGGCCACGACTGGGGCCGGCTCGTCGGCGCTTACACCGCTACCCGGACGTTCCGTGAGCGGGTGCTGCACGACGAGAGCGGCGAGGGGACTACTGGCGTCGACGACCGCTATGCACAGGCCTACTTCGCCGAGGTAGGCGCCGAGATCATGGGCGCCGGGATGTTTGGCCTCCACAACTTCCCGGAAGACGCCGACTGGCGCGGCTGGTGGGGCGACGAACCGCCGTTTCGGGTGCCCGTCTTCGTCCTCACGAACTCAGAGCGGCCGCCGCTGGAGATGGCAGGCGGCACCACGTTCGAGTTCCTCTCCGCCACACCCGGTGACGTGCTTGCCCGGGCAAAGGATGCGGCCGGGGGCAAGGATGTGCGGATCGGCGGAGGTGCAACGGTAGTTCGCGACTTCCTCAAAGCCGGAATCATTGACCAACTCCACGTAGGAATCACGCCAATCTTGCTGGGTCGGGGCATCCGCCTCTGGGACGATCTCCGGGAACTCGAGTCCGGCTGTGTGGTCACTTCCGAGGTCGCGGAGAGCGGGATCATCCATGTCACTTTCCAACGCAAATCACAGACGTAGGCGCTTGTAGCCGGTCTACGCCACACCTTGGCCTGCCCTGAACGGGGCACGGCTTTAGGTGGTGTACGGATAGTTCACTTACCGGCTGACTGCGCGCTCCCATCGCCCGGGAGTGAACCCTACAGTGGGGCCGGTGAGCTCGCCTGGATGAACGCGACGATGAGAGTAAACAGGACGACGGCCAGATGCGCCCAGAGCGGTTCAAGGCCGCGGCCGGGAGCCACCTTCCGGACGACAACTGAGCGGCCTATGATGTAGAACCCGATCAGAAATCCCCACGGCCAATGAAACGGGCGGACCACGCCCTGCCGTCGAAGCCTCCGCCAGTCAAGGTACGCCAGGAGCACGGAGAGCCCATCGATCACGGGGGGGTACCGCGAGGACGAGAAGAAACGCCGGAGTGAATAACGGTGTCGGGTCAAGGGCTGGGATGTGCCGACTGCCAATTTCTCCACGGCTGATGGACGGCTCCCAAGCCAACCCCAGCATGTTTGAGAGCAGCGGCAAGAGCACGATGAGCCAGATAAATGGGTTGAGGACCGGAGTCTGCGGGCTGATGAGTCTGCGGGCTGGCACGATATGCGGTTCTGTTGCAGTTGGGGCAGCGTGAAAATCATTGGTCCAGGCAATTCCGTCCCACCAGCGGGAACGGGGCGAGCCCATGGGATCCGGATACCATCCAGGCCCCATGGGATCCGGATCCCACTCGGAACCGAGCACTGCATCGTTTGGCGATTCCGTCATCATTTTCCCGCAACATCGATTTAACCCGAGGGTACAGCAAGGTTCTCGCAGCAGGGAAGAAGCGGGCGAAACGGAAAGGCCCGGTAAAGTATCCGCCCAGCGTTGCCCGTACGGACACCAAGGCCGGTGCAATCAAGTGGTGAAATTTACGCAGACGACTTCCTCGAAATGACATGGTTGAAGGGGAGCGGGCGCATGTACCGTTGAGCAATGACGATCAGCTTTGACGTGCGTCGCGCCATGCCAGAGGACGCGCCAAGCATGGCGAGCGTTCACGTGGGCACCTGGCGCGAAACCTACCGGGGAATGACGGGCGACGCGGTGCTGGACGATCCCGCGCTCCTGGGCCGGCGCGAGAAATTCTGGGACGCAGCCCTGACGGATCCAAAGTACAAGCAGAACACCGCCGCCGTCGCGTCGCATGACGGCACGCTGATCGGCATTGCAATGTCGGGTCCATCCCTTGACGACGCCGGCGGGCCGCAGCAGTTGTATCTGCTTTACGTCTATGCCGCATTCCACGGTTCGGGGGGTGGGTGCGGCGCTTCTGAATGCAGTCATCGACCCGAATTCGCCTGCTGCGCTCTGGGTGGCCGACCCCAACCCCCGTGCACAAGCCTTCTACCGAAAGAATGGCTTTGTCACCGATGGGGCAGTGAAAACCGAGGACGGCCTACGGGCGGTTCGAATGGTACGCACGCCGAAAGCGGCAAACGCAGACTGAAGGGTTCCCAAACGGACTGCAGGGTACTAGCCATCGCAGCCGTGGATTTCCGGGCCTAATGCACCGAAGGAACAGCACGCGACGGGGCGGACGGCTTCCGCATCACGCCCGTGACCACGAGCGTTAACATGGCCAGTGCGCTAACACCGCTGAGCACCATGCCCCAGGACGAATGATCGCCGCCTGTTGTGCCATCAAACGCGTCGGCCAGTGCCATTCCTGCCGGAAACGACGCAAACCAGAGGGAGGGTGCCCCAAGTACCAGTAGCCAAAGGTAGAGGGCGGCAATGTGGCGCGTCGATACGGACGGCCGCCGAACGACGCCCAGATTGATGGCAACGGCCAGCGCGATTCCAACTGCGGCCCAAACAATGACCGACGGGGCGGCAAGGGATTCATTGGCCGCATCGAGGCCGGCGTGGATGGCGGCGAGACTCACTCCAGGTACCGCAGCCATAGGATTCCAGACAAGGACGAATAGTGTGCCCACTGCCGCGTAGGCAACGGCAACGATGATTCCGGCGCCACCAATGATGGTTCTCCAAGGTGTGTGAAAACTTTCCCGGCGCCCCATATGGAGAGTGTACAGAACGGTGCGCCATGGCAGTCGACATTCTCAACCCCATCCGCCCAGAACTGGGAACACTGACGCGGTGGCCGACGCCGATCCCACAACCATAGTCAGGCCAGCAGCTAGAATCTGAAACATAATGCAGACCGGGGACGTTGAACTCAGCGACGGCGTGGTGGTGTTGCTCCCGCTGCAGCACGGGGACGCCGGGGACCACCTTGCCGGCGAGGACGCAGAACTGGTGCGCTGGCTCAGTGGCGGGATCGGGACCAACGACTCCGTGCGCAGCTATATCGAGCGCGCACAGCAGATGTGGGCGAACCACGGACCAATATTCACATTCGCCATCCGGTCAGCTGCCGACGACACACTCCTTGGCACCATTGACGTCCAGCTGGACCCCGGTGCCTACGGTGCCAACAGGGCAAACCTGGCCTACGGGCTTTATCCTGCCTGGCGTGGCCGAGGATTCGCCACCCGCGCGGTGAATCTGGCCCTGGATTTCCTTCGTCCGGACCCTTCCATTCGTAGGGCGCTGATCCGGGTTGATCCGCGCAATGCGTCGTCCGGCTCCCTTGCCATCCGCGCCTCAGTAGCTGGCGGGCGTTTCGGCTCCAACCACGGGTTCCTGCAGGATGTATTTTGTCGCCAGCGCCTCGCTGCCACGGGCGAGCAGGGCCACATCGGCACCCACCAGGATGAAGTCAGCGCCGGCTGCCAGATAACGCCGCGCGGTGGCTTCCGCGAAGGCGTTGACGCCGACCGGCTTGCCGGCAGCCTTGACTGCTTTGATGACGCCCTCGACGGCGGCCACGACGTCGGGGTGGTCCTGTTGGCCCAGCAGCCCCATGGACGCTGCCAGGTCCGACGGGCCCACGAACACGGCATCGATCCCGTCGGTCCCGGCGATGGCCGCGGCATTGTCCACAGCCTGGGTCGACTCAATCTGGACCATTACGGTGACCGTCTCGGAGGCGCGGGTGAGGTAGTCCGGGATCCGGTTCCACCGTGCCGAGCGCGCGAGCGCCGAGCCCACGCCACGGATTCCCAGCGGAGGGTAGTGGGCGGCGGCAACCGCGGCAGCGGCGTCGTCGGCCGTATGGACCATCGGGACCAGCAGCGACTGCACACCCAGGTCAAGGTACTGCTTGATCAACACGGGATCGTTCACGGGCGGACGCACGACAGCGGTGACCGGGTAGCCGCGCACGGCCTGCAGCTGCGCCAGGATGCCCTCAAGCCCGTTGGGGCTGTGCTCGGCATCGATCAGCAGCCAATCCAGGCCGGCACCTGCACAGATCTCCGCCACCAGCGGGCTGGCCGAACACACCCACATGCCGGCCAAGGGACGGTCCGCCCCGGCCAGGGCGTCCTTGAAAGATGGATCCGGAGCTATTCGAAACGGCATGTGATGGTGCCCAGCTTTCCATAGTCGGCAAAAACGGTGTCCCCGGCGTGCACCCACATGGGGCGGGTGAACGAGCCGGCCAGGATGAGTTCGCCGGCCTTGAGCGTGTCCCCGTGCGCGGCAATCTTGTTGGCCAGCCAGGACACGCCCGACGCCGGATGGTTCAGCACCCCTGCGGCCACACCAGTCTCCTCGACCACCTGGTTCTTGTACAGGATGGCGGCCACCCATCGCAGGTCAACGTCCTGCGGCCGGACCGGGTTTCCGCCCACCACCATGGCGCCCAACGCGGCGTTGTCCGAGATGGTGTCCACAATGGTGCGGCCCTCCATCTCGATCCGCGAATCCAGGATCTCCAGCGCCGGCACCACATACTCCGTGGCCCGCAGGACATCGAAGATCGTGGCGTCGGGCCCGTTGACGTCCTCCTTGAGCAGGAACGCCAGCTCCACCTCGATCCGCGGGTGCGAGTACTGGTTCCACTGCACCGTGGAGCCGTTTTCCAGGATTACGTCCTTGAAAATGATCCCGTAGTCAGGCTCCGTGATGCCCGTGGCGTACTGCATGGCCTTGGACGTCAGGCCGATCTTGTGCCCGCCCAGCACCCTCCCGGCAGCCTCGCCGCGCTGCCGCCACAAGTTCTGGACCCGGTAGGAATCCTCCACCGTCATCTCCGGGTACCGCGCCGTCAGCCGTGGCACCGGCACGCGGGTGCGGCCGGCGTCGACCAACTCGTCGGCAATACGGGCAATGGTGTCGTCATCAAGCATGGTGTCTCCTCAGTATCGAATGCCGGGTGCCGGCGCACTGACCGCCTGGAGCCGGCGGGGCATTTTGCCCGCGGGAGTGGCATCGGGCACCCGCGAAGCGGGCGGCGGGTAAATGCCCCACCGGCGAAGGCGGTCGGCGCGCCGGCCCCGGTTGCAGCGCCGGCGAGTCTGTCGTTAGAGCTGGTTGCCCATTTTGAAGCCGCGTTCCTCGCCCGGTTCGCGGGTGTAGGAGAAGCCGTCGGCACCCACCGTGACCGCCATTTCGGAGGCGTCGGTGCGCTTGATGACCGGCTGGGGGTTGCCGTCCAGGTCCAGTACCAGGGAGGCCTCGGTGTACCAGGACGGGACAACGGGGTTGCCCCACCAGTCGCGGCGTTGGTTGTCGTGGACGTCCCAGGTGATGGTGGGGTTGTCCGGGTCGCCGGTGTAGTAGTCCTGTGTGTAGATTTCCACGCGGTGATCGTCCGGGTCAAGGATGTACAGGTAGAAGGCGTTTGAGACGCCGTGGCGGCCGGGGCCGCGTTCGATCCGGTCGGAGATGCGCAGGGCGCCCATTTTGTCGCAGATCTGGATGATGTTGTGCTTCTCGTGCGTGGCGAAGGCTACGTGGTGCATGCGGGGTCCGTCGCCGCCGGTCAGGGCGGTGTCGTGGACCGTCTGCTTGCGGTGCATCCAGGCCGCGTAGGTGACGCCGTCGGAGTCCTTGATGTCCTCGGAGACGCGGAAGCCCAGGTCCTCAAGGTACTTGCGGCCCTTGGGGACGTCCGGGGTGACCTGGTTGAAGTGGTCCAGGCGGACCAGCTCGC
>JBAUMA010000490.1:0-5934 GCA_049578485.1 Specibacter sp. | reverse complement strand
ACGGGGTGTCGAGCCCGGCAATGATGTTCAGCAGCGTGGACTTCCCACAGCCCGACGCGCCCAGCAGGGCCACGAACTCGCCCTGCCCCACCGTGGCATTGACGTCCTCCAGGACGGCGGCCCCCGCACCAAAGCGCTTGCCTACGTTTTCCAGTACGACGGCGGGCGGTACGGTTGCGCTGTCAGCCCGAGTGCCGTCGTCGTTCGCTGCCTCGGAAACCTTCGCACCGGTGGCGAGTTGTGTCATTCCGTGCCCAGTCCCGCGGCCGACACAGGGGCTTGGCCCGCTGCCTTCAGCACCGCATTCAACGGTCCAAGGTCAAAGATCCCGGAGATGTCGGCCTGCTTGGTGACCCCGGCGGCAACACCATGTTCCAGCAGCTTCGGGAAGGTGGCGGCCAGGGGGTCCGGGGAGAACTGCAATTCGGCCAGAGAACGGTCAATGACGTTCTGCGCCAACGGCTTGCCGGCGGCCGCCGTGAGTTTGGCGTTGATGACCGCAGCGGCCTGGTCCTTGTGCGTGGTGAGCCACTGGATGGAATCCTCATGGCCCTTGAGCAGGTCCTTCACGGTTTGCGGGTGCGCGTCCAGGAACGACTTGTTCACAATGAGCACGGTGGTGCTGAACTGGCCCTTGTCCCAGAGGTCCGCCTCGTTGACCAGCACCTTTGCGCCGGCCTGGAGCACCAAGCGGGAGGCCCAGGGCTCGGGCAGCCAGGCGCCGTCGAGCTTGCCGTCCTGGAAGAGCTTGAGGGTCTGGGCGTTGTCGGTGGGGTTGATGGTGACGTCGCCGCCGCCGTCGGGCGTGGTCTTGAAACCCTGCCCGGCCAGCCAGGAGCGGAGCGCCACGTCCTGGGTGCCGCCAAGCTGCGGGGTGGCCAGTACCTTGCCGCGGAGTTGGGCGGCCGAGGTGATGGACGGCTTGACCACCAGCTGGGCGCCGCCGCTCGTGGCGCCGGCGATGATGCGGATGGAGGCTCCGTGGCTCTTGACATAGGAGTTGATGGCCGGGTTGGGCCCCACGTAGGCGGCGTCGATGGCCCCGGCGTTGAGGGCCTCGATGGCAGAGGGGCCGGCGTTGAATGCCTGCGTGGAAAGCTTGGTGGCGCCCAGGTCCTTGGCGAAGATGCCCTCCTGCAGTCCCACCAGCGCCGGGGCGTGGGTGACGTTGGGGAAGTAGCCAAGTTTCAGCGTGGCGGCCTGGGTGGGCGCCGGTGCCGGGGCGGCGGCATTGTTGTTGCCGGCCGTCACGGAGGCGACGGCGGCGCCGGCTCCGATCAAGGCCACAAGGGCGGCGACGGCGATAATTTCCGCCGTGCGCAGCTTTCGTTTGGGCTTCTCTCCGGCAACGATCCGGGTGGTGTTCAGCTTCTGCGGCTCAGGGGTGGCGGGGGTCTGCGGGTTTTTCGACATGGCTAAAGGTCCTTGGGTGTGATGAGTGTGGGGGGCGGCTGCGGCTACTGCTCGCGACATCGCGGCATGGGCATCCCCATTCGGGGTGTGCGCCGGCGCCTCATCATGGGCCGGGCCGGGAATCCGGCGGGCTCTGCCAAAGTGGTCATGGATCAACGGTAAGGAATCCCTATCGGCGTGATCAACGATCCTGACACCCGGGGTCACGGGGGTTCACGCGGCGTCACATTGCGCGCCGGCTCACCCGCGATGGGTCCGAACAGCAGCTGCTAGCGGGATTCCCAACGGAACCAGCGAATGCCGACGTAGCTGAACACGACGATGTAGCCAACACACGCCAGGAACGCATACGTGTCCTGTCCGCTCCAGGGCATGCCGCCCAACACATCCGAGAACAGGGTCATCAATGCCCCGACGGGTGACCAGTCCGCGATGATCTTCATGGTGTCGCCCAGGATGCCCGTGCCGCCAAGGAGGCCAAGGAGCAGCAGCACCACCATGAGCAAACGGCCGGTCGCGTTGACCGCCGTGGACGATCGGACCAAACCGACCAGCGCCTGCCCCAGTGCCAGGAACATTGCCGCACCCAGGACGGCGACGGCGAGGGCCAGCAGGAACTGACCGACGGTGAGGCTCAAGTGGTGCAGGGCCGAGCCGACAATGACGACGACGACGGAGGAGACGAGGTTCGTGGCCACTTGGACCACAAGGCGGCTGGTCATGATCATCCAGCCAGGAGCCGGGGTGACACGCAGCCGTTGCAGGACCCCGGCCTCACGGTCATGCGCCAAGGTGATGGAGTAGCCCAGCAGGCATGAGGTGAGCAGGCCGATGGTCAGGGCCAGCCCAAGGATCAGGGACGCTCCGCCGAGCCTCGACTGTGATTTGCCAAAGGAGCTGATCACCACGATGACGACCGGCAGGAACACGCTGAGGATCACCGAGGTTTTGCTGTTGACCAGCACAATGGAATCGGCTCGCAACAACGACTTCATGGCCAGTCCCGCTGACGGGCGGGCAGCACCGGAACTGGCACTAGTCACGGATCTCACTTCCCGTCAGTCCTATGAAGACGTCTTCCAGGGTGACCGCACCATGGGCGGCGGCAATAACCCTGGGATCTTGGCCGTGCTTTTCGATCAGCCCGGCCGGGGTTCCCGTGGTGAGCAGGTTTCCGTGGTCGATGATGGCCACGCGGTCGCACACAGCCTGGGCCTCCTCCATGGAGTGTGTGGTCAACAGGATGCTGCGGTTTTCGCCGCGAAGGTGCTCAATGCGGCGCCACAACGCCCGCCGCGCCTGCGGGTCGAGCCCCGCCGTCGGCTCGTCCAACAGCAACAACAGCGGGTCATGGATGGTGGCAATATACAAGGCAAGCCGCTGCTGCTGCCCACCGGAGAGCTGCTTGAACCGTTTGCCGCGTTCCTGCTCGAGCCCAATGTCGTGCATGCCTTCCCGGATCTGATCGTTCGACAGGCTCACCCCATAGAGGCCGCCATAGAGTTTTGCGATCTGCTCGATGGGCAGTTCGGCCTGGAAACTGGAGGATTGCAACTGCACCCCGAGGCTGGCCTTGGCCTCCATCGGATGTTCTTGAATGTCGACGCCGTCCACCAGCAAGCGGCCGGAGGCCGGCCGGACCAGCCCTTCGATGGCGCTGAGCGTTGTCGTTTTCCCCGCACCGTTGGGGCCGAGCAGCCCGAAGATTTCGCCGCGGTCAATGTGAAAATCGACGCCGTTGACCACGGTCCGGCTTCCGAAGGCGACGCTCAAGTCGCCAACAATGAGAACCGGCGATGGTTCCGGACCGCTCACTTCACTCATCCCACCATGTCCCTTCAGGACAGCTGCGTCCCCCGGAGAACAGGGGCCCACTTTGTTGATTCTAGGTGAAAGGGCACCTCCGCGCGACGGCTGGACGCTGTGGATTTAGCCTGTCTAAAATATAGCCACCGAACTCATCCCAAGCCTCAACAATCTGTCTTGAAAGGGTGAAGCCAAATGTTCGAGAGAGCCACTTCCACGGTGAATGTAAAGACCTTGGCAACGGCGCAGGACGCAAAATCCGGCCGTATTTGGTGCGAAGTCTGTGGCAGCGACGAGTACATCTTCATCGAGCGGGCCCGGTGGCGGCGTCGCCAGGGTGACGGATCCTGGGACATCGACTACACCTGCACGAAATGTGACAGCTTCTACGGCCACCTGGTCAAGGATGCGGATGTTACACCGGCATTGATGGCCGCCATGGCGGTTGCACGCGACGGCGCCCACAACGAACCCCTCTCCAAGTCCCCCTAGCCGCAGGGCCACGGACTGCGGCAGCGAACCCGCCGTTGGGTCAGCCTCGCTCACGGTCCGTTCGCAGTTTCCGCAGGCGGGAGCGGAGCTTGCCTTCACGGTTGGAGTCGTTGCCCACCGCCTTGGTGGCATCCACATAGGACTCCCCCAGGGATTGGAGCAGCAAGTCGTCGGCAACGCGGACCTGCCCCGGTGAGAACCGGTATCCCATGATGCGTGAAACCCTGTCCGGATCCACCGACTTGAACCAGTCTTCGGCGGCGCTGACGGTGGTGACACCGTTGGCGGCCAGCACGTCAACCATCCAGCCGTACTGGTTCTCCTTGCTGCTGCGGTAGTCGGGAAATGCCCGGGCCAGCACGCCCTGGAGGGAGCCGGCGTCGAGCTTCTGGGCCTCTTCGGCCGGCGCCACGGCGCTCTCGGCCTGCAAACGTTTAAAGATGTCGTTGATGTTCACGAACTGCTGGTCCGCGAGCTCGATCAAAGTGGAGGCCATGGTGAAGGCTCGGCTGATTTCCGCGTTCTCGCCGCTGGTGCCCTTGAAGCGGATGTCGTGCTCAAATTCCGCCCACGCATGCTGCAGCACAGTACGGATTTGCACCTCGAACCGCTGTCCCACGCAGCCGCCGCAGCCGCTGGGCGTGTTGCCGGCCGGGACTTCCAGGGTCAGGTGCCTGCCGGCATAGCCGATGCCGCCGTTTTTGCGCATCATGGCGGTTTTGTCTTCGTCGTCGTGGCAAGTGAACTGGCTGGTGAGCGCAATTGCGACGGCGTCAATGTCGGTCTCCACGAACAAGATCACCCGGATGCCAATCAAGTCATCGAGCATGGACAGGCCACCGGGGTATTTCAGTGCGCCATTTGCGCTGCGCCTACTGATCTTCTCCAGGGCCGATTTTTCACTCTTGACTCGAAAGCGGACATCGTGGTGGTTGAGGCCGTCATCCTGCAGGCGGCCGACAATCGTGTTCCTGATCGACTCGGCAGCATGTCTGAGATGCAGGTCCCGGTATCCGGTTTCATCGAGCACGCCCTGAATGTCATTTACCGCATGAATCACGATTTCCCTGCCCCCTTGTCACGGCGTGCTGGTTGTGGCGAGCCGCCATTGCCGCTGAACCGCCCCATGATGCGATTCTCCCACCTTCGGCGGGCTTGTCCACCACGGCTTTGGCGCCCATGGCTAAGCCCGCTTCAGACCCGGAATGAAATGCGCCAGGGCCAGCAAAAACCAGGTGGTCAGGACATATGGCCAGGTGAAGACCCCCGACCAGCCCTCAACCACCACGGTGATTCCACCGGCCATCAGGGTTCCGACAACTGCCATGAACCACGGTTGCCACGTGCCCTTCAGGAATACGGTTGCCATGGCGATTGCGACCAGCACGCCGGAGTAGCCGATCAGCCCGCGGCTGAGGTCGACGGCGTCGCGCTGGGTGAAGATGGCCATGAAACTTTGGATGGTGCTGCCCAGGACGGCGGCCAGCCCAACTTTCCAGTGCGCGATGAACAGCGCCAGCAGAATCAAGCCACCGGCAACGAAGCTTTCCACCAGTACCACCTGGGAAATGTTGGTCAGGATGGAGCGGAAGAAGTCCTTTTCCAAGGATTCGTTGATCTCGCCGGTCTCCGAATTGGCATGGTGGCCAACCGTGGCGAAGTACATCAGGCCGCCCACGATGCAGAACGGGGCGGTGGTGTAGGGCAGCCGCAGCGATTTTAGCCGCGGAGTTTCGAGCACGCGCACCACGGCCCATGTCACGGGTGCGCACGCCAGCCCGCCGAGAAGTGCGACGAAGGCCCCAAACCATCCGCCGCCCACGGTGACGAATGCGGCAGCTCCGGCAAGTGCCCCGCAAAACCCCTGATGTCCATTGCGCACCTCGCCGGGCGGGACGCGTAGCAGCAAGCCGCCTACGGATGAGCCGGCACTGCCTATGGCAACCAGCAACGCCATCTGCCAACTGGCAACGGCAAACGCGGCAAGTATCAAAATGCCGGGGACCACTTTGGTTTGGAAGAAGATCTGGGAGACCCCGTACGACAAAGTGGCTGCACCGTGGCGCAAGCTGTTGTTCATGAGGCCTCGGCCGATTGGATGCCCTAGTTGCACCCGGGTGATGTTACTCCCCTTGGCTGGACGGGCTCACGGTGCCATGGACCCGGGCATCATCTCCACCTGGAGTGACGCAATGAAAAATGCCGCCGTTCGCGCATTATGCC
>JBAUMA010000489.1:0-1678 GCA_049578485.1 Specibacter sp. | reverse complement strand
GGGTGGCCCTCTTGGCGGGGGCGGCCTCCGGGGCAGCGGCTGATGCGGCATCCAGGCCGTCCAGCAGCGATGGCTCGGCGGTTTCAACCTTCTTGGCGCGGCTGCGGCGAACCGGAGCCTTCTTGGCCGGAGCGGCGTCGACCGGCACCTCCACGGGTACTGTCGCCGGAGCCGTGGACGTCACCTTTGCTGAGGCCCGGCGGGAGCGGGTCGCCTTGGCCGGCGTCGTGCCAGCAGCCGCTTCGGTGGATGCTGTTGTGGGAAATTCATTATCCATTTGTGGCGTTACTTTCGCACCGTTGCGCCACCCCCACATCGAGTGCCACGAACGGCAGATGTGCCAACACCCGCGGGCGCCGGCAGAAGTCGTCTAATTTACTTCCCAGGCGGCACCAACTTCTGGGTGCGCAAGCTCTGGAAAGCCAATGGTTCGCCGGAAACGCATTGATCTGCGTGAAACGGACCGGTGGATGGCCGCCATGAAAGGGGGCCTCGTCACCGGCCGCCCCGTGGGCGGGCCATTGGACCGAAGGGCGCATGTGGATCACCGATCAGCCACCATCATTGTCTCATACGCGGCCGACCGCGGGGCCGTTTTCAGCACGGCGCGCCAAGTTTGCCACGCTACAATCAGGACACAATGACCGCCCGAAATGAAAAGGACGCCATGCCCAGCTCGAGCGTTTCCGCCCGTCAGACCAGCGAGACGGCCATGCCCACCATGGCCCGCAGCAAGCCGTTCGGCTGGTTCCTGATTGTCACCGGCCTGGTTTCCTGGATTGCCTCGGCGACCCTGGTGCTTGAACGGCTGAACCTGTACGCGAACCCGGATGCGAAGGTCAGCTGCGACGTCAACACCTGGATCTCCTGCGGCAGTGTCATGAAAACCCAGCAGGCGGCACTGCTGGGATTCCCCAATCCGTTCATCGGCGTCGCCGCATTCGTCGTCATCATCACCACGGGCGTGGTGTTGCTTGCCGGTGCCCAGCTTAGCCGCTGGTACTGGATTGGCATGCAGGTGGGAGTCACGGCCGGCTTTGCCCTGGTGTGCTGGTTCTGGTTCCAGGCCGTGTACGTCATTGCCACTTTGTGCCCGTATTGCATGATCGTGTGGGCCATGATGATTCCGCTGTTTATCTGGCTCACGGTGCGAAACGTGGTGCACGGGGTGATTCCGGCACCGGCCGGACTGACGAAGTTCCTCAAGGAATGGGTCTGGGTCATTGTTGGCCTGGTCTACGTGGGCGTTTTGGCCTCGATCTTCTTCAAGTTCATGTACCTGATCATTGGCTCCAACGCCTGATCTGAAACAACAAGGAAGGGCACCTCCCCCTGGGGTAGGTGCCCTTCCTTGTTGTTTCAGCTGATGCGCTTAGGCGAACCAGATGCCGATCTCTCGTTCGGCGGACTCTACCGAGTCGGAGCCGTGGACCAGGTTTTGCTGGACCTTCAGGCCCCAGTCGCGGCCAAAGTCGCCACGGATGGTGCCGGGGGCTGCCGTGGTGGGGTCGGTGGTGCCGGCCACGGCGCGGAAGCCCTCGATCACTCGGTGGCCTTCAAAGATGGCCGCCACGACGGGCCCGGAAAGCATGAACTCCACGAGCGGCTCGTAGAACGGCTTGCCCTCGTGCTCGGCGTAGTGGGCGGCCAGGAGCTCGCGGGTGGCCTGCCTCAGCTC
>JBAUMA010000488.1:0-3019 GCA_049578485.1 Specibacter sp. | reverse complement strand
ACTTCACCCAGCGCATGATCACCCAGATGTACTTCCCCGGCGATCCGCTCTTCGCGCTGGACCCGATCTATCAGTCCATCACGGACCAAAAAGCCCGGGACATGTTGGTAGCCCGGTACGATCACAGCATCACCAGCCACGAATGGGCCACCGGCTACAACTGGGACATTGTGCTCACCGGCAGCAACCGAACCTGGATGGAAGAAGAGGACGCAGAATAATGGCTCCGACGCAGAAGACACCAGTGACGCCGAAGCTCGCGGCCACGCCAGGACAAACGGTGGGCCCGTTCTTCGGCTATGCCCTGCCGTACGAGAAGGACTGTGAACTGATCAACCAGGCACACAGCGGTTCGGTCCGGCTGCACGGCACAGTCTTTGACGGCCATGGCGGAGAAGTTCCGGATTGTATCCTCGAGATCTGGCAGGCCGACGGTGACGGCAACATTGTGCAGGAAACCGGCTCCCTGCGCCGCGACGGCTACACCTTCACCGGCTGGGGCCGGGCCGCATCCGACTACGCCGGCGGTTACACTTTCACCACGCTCAATCCCGGCCCCACCAAGCCCGGCAGTGCGCCGTTCATCGCCGTCGTCTTCTTCGCCCGCGGCCTGATGAACAAACTCCACACCCGTGTCTATCCACCCGAGGATGCAGAAGCGCTGGCCAACGACCCACTGCTGAAGTCGCTGCCGGCGGACCGGCGCCGCACGTTGATTGCCAGCCGCGAACCCGACGGCGGCCTACTCTGGGACATCCATTTGCAGGGCGAAGACGAAACCGTCTTCCTGAGCTTCCCGGGGGCCTGAGCGCATGGGAATTGTGGGTCACACTGCAGTCGACGGCATCCTGGGGGATGAAGCGGCGGACTATGGGCTGTTGTCGCCGGCCTGGGCGGGTACACAGGTGGCAGTCCGCACCGGGGATCGCGCTTTTTTGCAGGCGCTGCTTGACATTGAATGTGCCTGGGTGCAGGTGCAGGCCGATCACGGATACGCGGATCCGGCCGCCGTCGCGCCCGTGCAGGCTGCAGCCAACGCCGGGCTCTATGACATTGCCGGCATCGCCGCCCGGGCGCAGGGAGGCGGCAATCCGCTGATCCCTTTGCTGGCGGATCTTCGCGCTCGGGTCAGTGCCTCCGATCCCGCCGCCGCCTCGCCCATCCACAGCGGGGCCACCAGCCAGGACGTGATGGACAGTGCGCTGATGCTCATGTCCGCACGGACGCTTGAGGTCATTGAAGCAGACCTGCGCACCGCCGCCCGCGCCCTCGCCTTGCTGGCCCGCGACCACCGGGACACGTTGTGCGTGGCCCGGACCTTGACCCAGCACTCATTGCCCACCACCTTCGGGCTCAAAGCCGCACAATGGCTCCACGGACTGGGCCAGGCCGGCAACCGGCTGGCCCGGATATCCGGATCCCTGCCCCTGCAATGGGGCGGCGCCGCGGGAACCATGGCCGCGCTGACGTGGCTCACCAACGACACGGACGACGACGGGCCGCTGGCCTTGGTGGCGGCATTGGCAGACAAACTTGGCCTGGCCGATCCGGTGGCGCCGTGGCACAGCAACCGGCTCCCCATGACCAGCCTGGGTCAGTCCCTGGCGGATGTTGTGGCAGCGGCGGGGAAAATCGCCAATGACGTGCTGTTATTGTGCCGGCCGGAATTCGGTGAACTGTCCGAGCCTGTTACCGAAGGCCGCGGCATTTCCTCGGCGATGCCGCAAAAGCAAAACCCAGTCCTTTCCATCCTGATCCGCAGCGCCGCACTGGCGGCCCCCGGCTACCAGCTGCAACTTCAGGCCGCAGCCGGTGCCGCCATCGACGAAAGACCAGACGGGTCCTGGCATGCCGAGTGGCAGGCCCTGCGCCAGCTGCTCCGTCTCACCGGGGGAGCGGCGGCCAAGCTGGCAGAACTCTGCGAGGGACTGGCGGTGCATCCACAACGGATGCGCGCCAACGTCGACCTCACCGGCCCCCTGTTGGTAAGTGAAAAGGTCACAACAGCAGTGGCACCGCTGCTGGACGGCGCTGGGACTGGTACCGGAAAAAGGAAGGTGCAGGCGCTGGTGGACCAGTCGCTGGCCAACGGGGTTGCCGGTCCTGGACTGCGTGCCCTGCTGCGCCAAGCCGTCCCGCACACCATGCTGAGCCACGAGGCACTCGACAGGCTACTCGACCCGGCCCAGTACCTGGGACAAAACAGTGCGCTAATCGACAGAATCATTGCCCGATACGCCGAATGGAGCTCAGCATGAGCGTTCCTGAGATCACACCCACCCTAATGGCCGCCGGCCCGGGCAAGCCGTTACTGATTCTCGGGGCCGGACTGGGCACGTCCGTCCAAGGCCTCTGGAGTCCGGCGATCCCGTACCTGGCAGACTTTGAGGTGGTGGGCGTTGACCTGCCCGGGCACGGTGCCAGCCCTGTCTCCGTCGAACCGTTCAGTGTGGCCGATTTGGCTGCGGCCGTCGCGGGCATTGCCGAGAAGCTGGCATCTGGGCGCAAGGCCTTTTACGCTGGCGTTTCGCTGGCCGGGGCCGTGGCCCTTCAGCTCGGACTGGAGCACCCCGGCTGCTTTGGTGCTATCGCAGCGATCTGTTCGGCGCCCAGCTTTGGCGAACCGCAGCAATGGCGGGAACGGGCCGAGTTGGTCGGTAAACAGGGAACTCCCACCCAAATCACCGGCTCCGCCCAGCGCTGGTTCGGCCCGGGCTTTCTGGCGAAAAAACCTGACGTGGCCGCACGGCTGCTGCACAACCTGCAGGACGCGGACAGCCACAGCTACGCGCACTGCTGCCTGGCCCTGGCCGGGTTCAATGTCACAGACCGGCTCAAAGACCTGACAATTCCACTGCTCGCCATCGCCGGGGCCGAAGACACTGTCTGTCCGCCCGAGGTGTCCCGTGCCATGGCGGCATTGGCACCCAACGGCACGGCCGCCTTCGTGCCCGGTGCGGCGCATCAAGCTCCCGCGGAGGCGCCGGCCGATGTGGCGGCACTGCTGACTGAATTCTTC
>JBAUMA010000487.1:0-9747 GCA_049578485.1 Specibacter sp. | reverse complement strand
ACGCCGTTGCCGACGCCCTCTAGCAGCCTACCCAGGCACTCGGGCGAACAGCCCTCAGTCATGCCCTGTCTGGCCTTGCTCCGGGTGGGGTTTACCTAGCTTCCCCAGTCACCTGGGGAACTGGTGGTCTCTTACACCACCGTTTCACCCTTACCTGCGCAGCCTTGCGGCCGGCGGGCGGTCTATTTTCTGTGGCACTTTCCTGCGGGTTGCCCCGAGTGGGCGTTACCCACCACCCTGTCCTGTGGAGCCCGGACGTTCCTCGAGCCACTTGCGTGGCGCGCGGTTGCCCAGCTGCCCTATCCAGTGCTCAAGTCTAACGTCTAACCAGACACTGCACGAGCGCACCGTCTTTGGGGAGGTTACAGCGCGCCTACGCGCTCAAAACCCACGGCAGCCGTGTCGGGGAAGGTCAGCGGGTGCACCTTGGCCATTGACTCCATGACCCGGACCACCTGGCAGCTGTAGCCAAATTCGTTGTCGTACCAGACGTACAGCACAAGGTTCTTGTCGGTGCTGATGGTGGCCAGGCCGTCCACGATGCCCGCACGCCGGGAGCCGACGAAGTCGCTGGAGACCACTTCGGGGGAATCGATGTAGTCGATCTGCTTGCGCAACTCGGAATTCAAGGACATGTCACGCAGGTACGTGTTGACCTCGTCCTTGGTGGTGCCGTTCTCCAGCGTCAGGTTCAGGATCGCCATGGACACATTGGGGGTGGGGACGCGGATCGAGTTGCCCGTCAGCTTCCCCTCCAACTCCGGCAGCGCCTTGGTGACGGCCTTGGCCGCGCCCGTCTCGGTCAACACCATGTTCAGGGCCGCCGAGCGCCCGCGACGGTCGCCCTTGTGGAAGTTGTCAGTCAGGTTTTGGTCGTTCGTGAACGAGTGCACCGTCTCAACGTGGCCGTGCACAATGCCGTACTTGTCGTTGAGCGCCTTCAGCACCGGGGTGATGGCGTTGGTGGTGCACGAGGCTGCCGTGACGATCACGTCGTCGTCGGCAATGGTGTCGTGGTTGATGCCGTGCACGATGTTCTTCAGCGCCCCCTTGCCCGGCGCGGTCAGCAGGACACGGGAAACGCCCTTGCTCTGCAGGTGCTGGGACAGGCCTTCTTCATCGCGCCAGCGGCCCGTGTTGTCCACGACCAGGGCGTTGTGGATGCCAAACGCCGTGTAGTCGATGGTGGAGGGGCTATCCGAGTAGATGACCTGGATGGCGGTGCCGTTGGCCAGGATCACGTTGCGCTCGTCGTCGACCGTGATGGTGCCGTTGAACGGACCATGGACGGAGTCGCGGCGCAACAGGCTGGCGCGCTTGGTCAGGTCGGCGTCGCCACCCTTGCGCACGACGACGGCGCGCAGGCGCAGGCCGTGGCCGCCGCCGGAGTGTTCGATCAGGATGCGGGCCAGGAGCCGGCCGATGCGGCCAAACCCGTACAGGACGACGTCGGTGCTCACGCGCTCATCGGCGCCGAAGCGGTCAACGATGTCCGAGAGCTCAGCGCGCAGGAACGCTTCGAGGTCATCGCCGCCCGAGGCCTTGAAGCCTGCATTGAGGCGGGCCAAATCCAGTGATGCTGCGCCCAACTGCAGGGTCACGAGCGTCTGGAGCAGCGGGAGGGTTTCCGCCACGGGCAGTTCAACATCGTCGATTTGCCGTGCGAAGCGGTGCGCCTTGAGCAGGCTGATGACCGATTGGTTGATCAGCGAGCGGCCGTGGATGTTGGTGACCACGTTGTTCTCGCGGTAGAGGCGGCCGATCAGCGGAATCATTGTTTCCGCCATGGTCTCGCGCTGGATCCATGTTTCGAGCGCGGCATCGCTGCTCGATGAAGCGTGGTTGAGCGTCACGTCATATACCTTTTCTAGCCCAAAACACCTTTGGTTGAGGCCAAGACCATTTTAGGCAGCGGCCAGCGGTTACTCGCGAGTTCCGTGAGACACTTCACTAGACCGG
Source organism: Specibacter sp. (assembly GCA_049578485.1). Taxonomy (GTDB): domain Bacteria; phylum Actinomycetota; class Actinomycetes; order Actinomycetales; family Micrococcaceae; genus Specibacter. Next base: position 7,788 of record JBAUMA010000487.1, on the reverse strand, counting down.
TCTACACCTCACCCGATTGGCATGCAGGCCAGGAACGGAAGCCGTCCGGAAGCCGATAAGCTCGCATGGTGCTTATTTTGCTGCCCCCGTCCGAAGGCAAGACCCCCGCCGACGCCGGCACACCGGTTGACCTGTCCGGGCTGCACTTTCCCGAACTCACCGAAGCCCGCCAGGCAGTGGCCCAGGCGCTTGCTGCCGTGTCCGCCGGAGACGATGCCTTGCAGCATCTGGGAGTCGGCGCGTCCCTGTCGCACGAGGTCTTGCGCAACACCCGCTTGGCCCACGAGCCGGCCGCCCCGGCCCACAGCATCTACTCGGGCGTTCTGTACGACGCCCTCGGCTACCGCAGCATGACGCCCACACAACGGCGCAAGGCCGATGCCGCCGTCGTGGTGGTTTCCGGGTTGTGGGGTGCCGTTGCCTTTGCCGACAGCATCCCGGCGTACCGGCTGTCCATGTCCGTAGGGCTGCCGGGGTTGGGGAAACTCGCAAGCTACTGGAAGCCCCGTTTGGGCGCTGCACTGGAGAGCTTCAGCGAAGGGCACCTGCTGGTGGACTGCCGCTCCAGTACCTATGCGGCGGCCTGGGCGCCGGATCCCGAACGCACGGTTTCCGTCAACGTGTTCACCGAGCGCGACGGCACGCGCAAGGTGGTTTCCCACTTCGCCAAGCACACCCGCGGGGAACTGGCCCGGCATCTGCTCACCCGCCGCGGCAAGGCCCCCGAAACGCCCGCGCAGCTGGCCAAGGCGGCAGGCGAAATGTGGCGGGTGGAACTGCTTCCGGGAACGGCGCGCAAAGCCCACACCCTGAACATCATCCTGCCGGACTGAGGGGAAATCCTCGCCCCCGCGTTTATGTTGCACTTGTTGGACGCTTTTGCCCGATTTTAGCGGTTTTTGGTCCAATAACTGCAACATAGACGGCTGTAGTAGGAGCGCTAGTTCGTCACGGCCACGAGTTCAATTTCAAAACCGTCGGTATTTTCCAGATAGGCCGCGTAGCTTCCGGGGCCGCCTGCGTGGGGATGCTTGTCCGCAAACATGAGCGTCCACCCGTTGTCCACGGCTGCTGCGGCCAGCGTGTCCACGTTCGACGGCGGTCCGGCCGCGAACGCCAGGTGGTTTAGCCCCTACCTCGCGAAAGCGCCAGGGGTCTCGACCTCAGGGACGACTAGTTCCACTCGGGTGAACGGACCAGGATTGCGCCGGAGTCGGGGCAAAAGACCACGTCGTCCGCGGCGGCGTTCTTGATGTCAGCGAGGTCGCCGGGGCTCAGCTGCATGCCCGAGCCCTCGGAGGTGCCGTGGAAGAGCCGGGCCGCGCCGACGCCATATTTGGTCAGGGTGCGGTCGTAGATGGCCAGCAGCGCCGGATCAAAGGTGGCGGCCAATTCTGCGCGTTCGCCGGCGGTGGCATCGCGTTCCATGCGGAGGGCGCCAAGCTTTTCGCGGATCTCCGCCACCACACCGTCCAGGACCGACTGCATCTGCGCCACGAGAGCCTGCTGGGCTCCTTGGCGGGCGGTGGCTTCCTCGAGGGTTTCCATGGCCTCCAGCTCCACGTCCTCCAGTTCGCCCCTGCGCTTGGTGAGCGATTCAATGTCGCTTTGCAGGGCCATCAAATCCTTCGACAGTCCGGTGCCGCTGTTCAGCTTTGCCTCATCCTTGGCAATGCGGGCCGCCACCTGGGACACGTCGTCCTCGGACTTAGTAAGCCGGCGCTGTGCGTCGCCCACTTCGGTGTCCAGGACCACAAGGTCGCTCTTGGCGACGGTGACGCCGGCGTGCAGGTCAGGCAGCCGGGGGTCTTCCTTCAACGCCTTGGCTTGGACGTCCAAGCCGCGCAGCTTTCCGTCCAGGACCTGGATGTCTAGCAAACGCATTTGTTCCGCCGGTGCTGCCTTGGCCATGAAGTTCCTCCTGCTGGACGTGAGTGAGCAAAGTGTTGCCTTGAAACCAGCCTAGTTGCCCGGCGTCAAAATAAAATCCCACGGGTCCGTATTGGTCTGGCTGACAACCATTTCGGCCTCGAACCCCTGGTCCCCCAGCACATTTCCGAGCGCTTGGGCCGCCGCAGGAAGCCACAGCCATTCGCTGGCGAAGTGGGACAGGTCGATCAGGTAGGGCCGGCCGTCAACACTGGCTTCCCTGGCTTCCGACGCCGGGTGGTGGCGGAGGTCTGCCGTGACAAAAACGTCGGCATCGCTGGCTCGAACCGCATCAAACAAGCTGTCGCCGGCACCGCCGCAGACTGCCACCTTGCGCACCAGGGCGTCACGGTCGCCGGCCACGCGCACTCCCCCGGCCACAGCCGGCAAGGTCAGGAAGATCCGTGCAGCAAGGCTGCCGAGTTTTTCGGCACCGGGCAGCAGTCCCACGCGGCCAATGCCCTCCTCAACGAGTCCGCGCGGTGCCGGCATCAACGGCTGCACATCGGTCAAGCCCAGGACGTCGGACAGTACGTCCGAGACGCCGCCCACGGCACTGTCACCGTTGGTGTGCACCGTCAGCAAGGCGCAGCCGCCCTCAATCAAGCGGTGGACTGCGCGGCCCTTGCCGCTGGTCGCCGCAACCGAGTTGACGCCTTTAAGCAGCAGCGGATGGTGCGTGATAAGTAGTTTGGCACCCCACTCGAGGGCTTCGTCAATGACCTCCAGCGTGGGGTCCACGGCAAACATGATGCGGTCCACCTCGGCGTCCGGGCGGCCCACCACCAGGCCCACCTTGTCCCAGTCCTCCGCCAGGGACTCCGGCCACAGCTCTTCCACGGCCAGCAGGACCTCGGCAAGCACCGGGGTACCCAATTCCCCGGCCTCGGGCTCGCCGGATACCGGGGCGCCGCCGTCGTCAGGGGAATCGGAGCCAGGGGAATCGTCGGCATCGAGGGACTCATCGAATTCGGCGTCCAGGCCGGTGTCCGGTGCTTCACCTTCCGGCCCGCGGGAGGCGTCGCGGGCGGCGTCGTCCCGGGCCTCCGGCGTCTCCACAGCGTCGCCGCCTTGGGCACCGGCGCGGGGACCGCCGTCGTGCGTGGGATCTAAGGGTTCCGTGCTCATATTTCCAGCTTAGCCGTGCAGGGACGATCCAACGCCCGGGAATCAAATGGGCAGGCCGCGACTTATAGATGAATGTGAAAACTTTTGTATTGGGCGGCGGCTGCTTTTGGTGCCTCGATGCCGTGTATCAAATGACCAAAGGCGTGAAGTCCGTGGTGTCCGGGTACACCGGCGGGGCCGTGCCCTACCCCACGTATGACCAAATATGTTCGGGGCTGACCGGGCACGCGGAGGTGGTGTCGGTGACCTTCGATGAAACCGTGATCCCGGCCGAGGTCATCCTGGACATGTTCTTCACCCAACACGACCCCACCACGCTGAATCGGCAGGGCTACGACACCGGCACGCAGTACAGGTCCTCCATGTTCTACGCGAACGCCGAGGATGAGGCCGCATTCCGGGATGCCATTGTCCGCAACCAGCCAAATTGGCGCCACCCGATCGTCACCGAAGTGACCCGTTTGGGCGTAGTGTACGAGGCGACCGAGGACCACCAGGACTTTTACGCCCAGCGGCCCGAGGTGGGATACTGCCAGGTCATTATCGACCCGAAGATCGCCAAAGTGCGAAAACATTACGCAGCGTGGCTCACCGCGTAGAATCCGGGCATTCGTGTCGATACGCTGACGCATAAGGACTCACCCGGGCCACGCACTTCCATCATGGCTCCCCACATAACTTGAAAGCAGGACCGCCACATGGGCCGTATCTATGACAATGTCACGCAGCTGGTAGGAGTCACCCCGCTGGTGCGCCTGAACCGCCTGACCGAGGGCTTGAACGCCACTGTCGCCGTCAAGCTCGAGTTCTACAACCCGGCCAACAGCGTCAAGGACCGCATCGGCGTGGCCATTGTCGACGCCGCCGAAGCCTCCGGCGAGCTCAAGCCCGGCGGCACCATCGTGGAAGGCACCTCCGGAAACACCGGCATCGCCCTGGCGATGGTGGGTGCTGCCCGCGGCTACAAGGTCATCCTGACCATGCCCGAGACCATGTCCACCGAACGCCGGGTCATGCTGCGCGCCTACGGCGCCGAGATTGTGCTGACCCCCGGCTCCGAGGGCATGCGCGGCGCCGTGGAAAAGGCCAAGGAAATTGTGGCCAACACCGAGAATGCCATCTGGGCCCAGCAGTTCGCCAACCCGGCCAATGCCGCCATTCACTTTGCCACCACCGGTGAAGAGATTTGGGAAGACACCGACGGCGCCGTGGACATCCTGGTTGCCGGAGTGGGCACCGGCGGCACCATCACTGGTGCCGGGCGCCTGCTCAAGAGCCGCAAGCCCGGCGTCAAGGTGGTGGCCGTGGAGCCGATCGACTCCCCCATCCTCAACGGCGGCGCACCCGGACCGCACAAGATCCAGGGCCTGGGCGCCAACTTCATCCCCGAAGTGCTGGACCAGGACATCTACGACGAGGTCATGGACGCCACCCTGGAAGACTCAGTGGCCGTCGCACGCGCACTGGGCAACCAGGAAGGCATCCTTGGCGGCATCTCCGCCGGAGCCGCCGTGTGGGCAGCCCTGGAACTGGCCAAGCGTGAAGAGAACGCCGGCAAGCTGATCGTGGCCGTGGTCCCCGACTTTGGCGAGCGCTACATTTCCACCGTGCTGTACGACGACATCCGCGGCTAGTCCCCTACTGCCCGGCCTGATAAATCGCTGGCGCGATTTATCAGGAACCTGGGCAGCGGGGGCCCAAGCGCGGGGGCCCAAGTATGGGGCCCAAGCGCCCGAGGGCCCAAACCTGGGGCCCCGCGTGGGCACCAAAACCCGGTTCCATTTGCCGGGGTTACATCTATTGAAAGAAGTCCGTGGGATTCTTCACCAGATTGCGCGAGGACCTCGAAGCCGCCCGGTCACATGACCCGGCGGCCAGGGGTTCCGTCGAGAACTTCTTTGTCTACTCCGGCCTGCATGCCATCTGGATGCAGCGGCTGACGCACAAGATGTGGGCCAATCCGGGGTTGCGCTTCCCCGCCCGCGTGCTTTCACAGCTGACCCGTTTTGCCACTGGCATTGAAATCCACCCCGGCGCCACCATCGGCAAACGCTTCTTCATTGACCACGGCATGGGCGTGGTCATTGGTGAAACAGCCGAAATTGGCGACGATGTGATGATCTACCACGGCGTTACCCTGGGCGGCCGCTCGCTGGCCAAGACCAAGCGGCACCCCACCATCGGCAACCGGGTCACCATTGGGGCTGGCGCCAAGGTTCTCGGCCCTATCTACATCGGCGACGATTCAGCGGTGGGCGCGAACGCCGTCGTGGTCAAGGACGCACCCGCCAGCTCCATCCTGACCGGCATTCCGGCCACTGTGCGGCACCGTGACGAGCGCAAGGAAATGGCCCCGGCCGTGGATCCTGCCGAGTACATCGACCCGGCCATGTGGATCTAGTTTTGGCTTTCCCGCCTGTGGCGCGGCGGTTGCTGGTCTCCAGCACCTGCCGCGCCACAGCTATTTAGGGACGACGGCGGCACCCGGCCGTCGAGTTGCTGCTATCGCCACAGCCAGCGGAGGGCGCCGGGGAGCAGGACGCCGCCGTGGTTGGGGCTATGGCCGCCGTCTCCGAGCACGAGGCGGAAGTCGTAGCCGGCCTCGGCCAGAGCCGCTGCCACGCGGAGATTGCCGGAGAGCCAGTTCCGCTCCGGTTCATTCCAGTGCAGGTCACGGTGGCCGGCCTGTAAAAAGATCCTCAGCGGTTTGCCGGGCAAACTTGAGACCAGTTCCGGGTAGGGGTTTCCGCCCGGCATCTGCGCGAAGCTCGATAGGAAACCGATGACCCGGCGGAACTTGTCGGGACGCAGCCAAGCGGCGGTGAAGGCGCAATTTCCGCCACTGCTGCCACCGCAAATTCCCCACGCTTCCGGATCCTCGGAGATTGAGTAACGCTCGGTGACTTGCGGGATGATCTCGGTCAACAGGAATTCCGCGTAGCGGTCATCGAACGCATCGTATTCGGCGTTGCGGTTCTTCGGTTGCTCGGCGCCAACGAAGACACCCGGGTTGACGAAGACACCAATGGTGACGGGAATGTCGCCGTTATGGATGAGATTGTCCAGGACGATCCCTCCGCGGACCTCCCCGGATGGATCGAGGTACAAGTGTCCGTCCTGAAATACCATCAGGGCGGCTGCCTTGTCTGGGCTGTATTGACTCGGGACATGGATCCAGAACTTCCGGGAGGTGCCAGGGTAGACGGTGCTTTGATTCCACTCGAACTCAAAAGTTTTCCCGACGGGAACTCCAGGCCGCGCAGTTGACTCCGGTCCGTGCATATACCGCACGGAAGACTGGTCAACGGGAAGCGATTGGTAGGGCACGACAATAGTCACAGTAGGCAAGTCTAGGGGAATCGGCACCGTCACTTATGGTGGTTCACCTTGCTGCGGTCGAACCCCTGCACCAAGCCCTGTCACCGATACCGTCAGGGGAAGTCGGCACGTCGAGCAGGCGGATGTTCACTTCCGCTAATTCGCGCACGGTCAGGCCCGCTGGGCCCACATAGCCGGAGACGGCCGTTTCACACAGCGAAATATGCCCGGGCGATACCCCGCAAAGCTGCCTCGTACGCCTGCTCCCACGTGCCGCCCGGCAACGGCGTGTTGGCCAATTCAAGGCTGACCAGCCCGTGGACCTGACCCCAAATGGCCACAGCCACGGCGGGGGCTGGTTCAACGGAATCCGTGGCAACCAGTGCGCCAATGACAGCGGCGAGCAACGGGGCGATGGCATCGTTGGCCACCCCCGGACTGGGAGGGCAACCGACATAGGTGCCCAGGGAACCGGCAAACATCAGCGAGTAAAGAGCCGGATGCTCCAGCGCCCAATGGCGGTAAGCGCGGCCCAAGGCCAACAACCCTTGTGGCGCCGCACCGACCTGGGACGCGGCGAAGGAGACAAACCCGTCGTCCACCACCGCGGTCAGCAGTTCCTGCTTACCGCCAAAAAGCGAATAGACGGCGGTGGTGGACGTGCCCGCAGCAGCGGCAATATCGCGCAGGCTGACAGCGGCCACACCACTGGCTGCCACCAGCGCCGCCGCCTTTTCAAGCAGCCTGGAGCGCACTTCATCGTTGTGGATAATAGGTCTTGCCATGCCCACCATCCTGCCATAACATCGTTTCATAACGACGTTTTCAAACGTTCCGCAAGGAGAACCGCATGGCACAGCAGGTAGTTCCTGGCCGCTTTACCGCCTCGCCGCAGACGGATACCGTGACGGTGTTCCTCATCGGGATGCGAGCCAACCGGTGGTGGAAGCCGGGCCCGACGTATCGGACAGCCGCTGCCATGCCGCGCATGCTCAAATACCTTATGCAGGACCCCGACGCCGGTTTGTTGGGCTTCCACAACTGGTTCGGACGCACCACACTGCTGTTGTCGTATTGGGAAAGCCCCGAACACCTGCAACGATTTGCCGCCGACAAAGATGCCCCGCATCTGGAGCCGTGGCGCCGTTTCATGAGGGAATCCGCCGGAACGGGCGACGTCGGGATCTGGCACGAGACCTACCAAGTGAACGTTGTGGACCAGGAAACCGTCTACAGCGACATGCCGCTCTTCGGGCTGGCGGCGGCAACCCGGCAAACACCCATCGGCCGCGGAACGGGCACCGCCCGCCGACGCATGGGGCGCGCCTAGCCGCGTCCCGCCGTCGTACTTCCCGTTAAACAACTGTGTTGCAGCTGTTGGACGAAAATCAATGATTTCAAGCAAATTTCGTC
>JBAUMA010000486.1:0-5485 GCA_049578485.1 Specibacter sp. | reverse complement strand
CCTTCGGGGCCACGGCGGGAGCTGCCGGGGCAGCCGCGGCGGGGGCCGGCGTCGTGCCCGTAACAGGCGTGCTGGCAACCTCTGCCGGGGCAACTGGCGCCGCTACGGGTGCCTGAGCCGCTGCAGGGATCGGCACTACCGGGATCTGCGCCGTGATGGGGGTGGAATTGGCGGCAGTGTGGCGACCGTTGCCTGCAGCTTCGTCGGCCTCAAAGGACTCAAACAGCGGCCACCACTTCGTGTCCACCGAGTTCTTGTCCGCCTGGTACCGCTCGTACAGCTCATCGACGAGCCACTCGTTTCCGCCAAATTCCTCGGGTAGACGGTGGATGGATTGCTCTGGCACGTGTATTACGCCTCTTCCATGAGTTCTTGTTGCCCGCTGTGCATAGGCCGCGCGGCGTGAAAACACCCGCCGGAACGGGCGCAATCGGCCCAAATGCCGCAGGACCTATTTTGATCGATGGAGGGGTTCCTTCAAACCACTACCGCGTGTAAGTCTAGTGAGCTATTTGTGTTGCAGGCCAATCTGGGCTGCGGCGCGCCCTGTCCGGCGGAGAAATTGCCCGGCGTAGGCGGCGGGCAATCATCTTTGGTGACTAGAATCATCCATTGTCGGCCCCTTGGCCGCCCCGGGGCGCCACCGCGCGCCACCGTCACCCACCTTGGGAGTTCCCATGCGTTTTCTGACCCCGCCCGCCACGGACCTGACGTATTCCGACGTGTTCCTGGTCCCCTCGCGTTCCACCATCACCTCCCGGCTGGATGTTGACCTCTCCAGCGGGGATGGAACGGGCACCACCATTCCGCTGGTGGTCTCCAACATGACCGCAGTGTCCGGCAAGCGAATGGCGGAGACCGTCGCCCGGCGCGGCGGCATGGCCATCCTGCCCCAGGACATCCCCCTCGACGTGCTCCGCTATGTGACCGAATGGGTCAAGCACCGTGACGCCCTCTACGAGACGCCCCTGACCATGGCCCCGTCTGACATTGTGATCGACGCCGTGCACCTGATGGGCAAGCGCGCCCACAACGCGGTGGTCGTGGTGGAAAACGGCGCGTTTGCCGGCGTGGTGCGCGGCGCCGACTGCGAGGGCGTGGACAGGTTCTCCTCCCTCGCCTCCGTAATGCGCAGCAATGTCCTGACCCTTGATGCCGCTCCCTTTGACGCCGTCAGGGCACAGGCCGACGCCGGATCCCTGACGCCCGCCGAAGCCAAGGCCGCCACGGATGCTGCCCTGCGGGAGGCCTTTGCCATCCTGGACACGGCCGGGACCGACTTCGCCCCCGTACTCCGCGGTGGCGAAGTGCTGGGCGCATTGACCCGCACGGGCGCCCTGCGTTCCACCATTTACCAGCCGGCCCTCGATCCGGCCGGGCGGCTGCGTCTCGGCGTGGCCGTGGGCATCAACGGCGACGTGGCCGCGAAGGCCGCGGCGCTCCTTGACTATGGGGTGGATGCGCTGGTCGTGGACACCGCCCACGGCCACCAGGAAAAGATGTTTGACGCGCTCCGTGCTGTCCGGTCCCTGAATCCGGCCGTGCCCGTGGCGGCCGGCAATGTGGTCAGCGCCGACGGTGTGCGCGACCTGGTGGAGGCCGGGGCCGGCATCATCAAGGTCGGAGTGGGACCGGGCGCCATGTGCACCACCCGCATGATGACCGCCGTCGGACGGCCCCAGTTCTCCGCTGTCCTGGAATGTTCGACGGCGGCTGCCGAGTTGGGTGCCCACGTGTGGGCCGATGGGGGAGTGCGGTACCCGCGCGATGTGGCCCTCGCCCTGGCGGCCGGGGCCAGCCAGGTCATGATCGGGTCCTGGTTTGCCGGCACCTACGAAAGCCCGGGGGACTTGCAGGTCGACGCCGGCGGCCGCCGCTACAAGGAAAGCTTCGGCATGGCCTCGGCCCGGGCCGTGCAAAACAGGACGTCCGGCGACAAGGCGTTTGAACGGGCCCGCAAGGGATTGTTCGAGGAAGGCATCTCCACCTCCAAGATGTTCCTCGACCCGGCCCGCCCGGGCGTGGAAGACCTGCTGGACATGATCACCGCGGGCCTGCGCAGCTCCTTCACTTATGCGGGCGCCTCCTCGCTGGCAACCTTCAGGGACCGCGCGATTGTCGGCGTGCAGTCGGCCGCCGGATATGAAGAGGGACGCCCGCTGCCGCAAAGCTGGTAACTACTGAAATCGAACGGGCAGTAGTTGTTGATTCGCCCGCACAACATCAACAACTACTGCCCGTTCGGCACCGGGAAAAGCGACCCTAGGGATGCAGCGGCGCCGGCCCTGTGGATCCCCGGATGGTCAGGTGGGTGGGCAGCACTGCGTGCGAGCGTGGTGTTGACCCGTAGCCGGGATTGAGTTGGCCAAGCAGCATGGTCACGGCATCCCGGCCGGCCCGCTCCACGGGTGCCGTCACGGTGGTCAGGGGCGGGCTGCAGAAGTCGGCGCCGAAGATGTCGTCGCAGCCAACGATGCTCATGTCCTCAGGGACGCGAACCCCGCGCTCGCGCAGGCGTTGCAACATGCCGATCGCGATCAAGTCATTGAACGCTATGCCGGCGGTGGCCCCCGAATGCACCAAGGCATCCGCGGCCGCGGCCCCTGAATGGGTGCGGGGTGCAAAGGGACCCAACCGGACCACCGTGACCTGGCGTTCTTCGGCCGCCCCGGACAGCGCCGCCCAACGGCGCCGGCTGGAACTGGAGGTCTCCGGGCCGGCCAGGTACGCAATATGCGTGTGGCCCAGGGAAATCAAGTGGTCCAGGGCCTGGTTCGTGGCTGTGGGCGTGTCCAACATGACCGAGGGAACGCCGGGAACGTCGCGGTTGATGGTCACGATGGGCATTTTGGCTGCCATCTCCGTCAGGGCTTCGTCGCTGAGTCGGGAGGCCGTGAGGATGAGGCCGTCCGCCGTCTGCCGCAGTTGTTCGGCCGTGTTGACCTCCACTTCGGTGGATTCCTCCGTATCCACCAGCAACTGCCGGTAGCCGGCAGCCTTGAGCTGCAACTGGGTGCCGCGGATGATGTCGAAGTAGAAAGGGTTGGTAATGTCCGCAACCAGCACGGCCACCGCGCGTGTTTGGCCCAGACTCAGTGCCTTCGCCTGGGCGTTGGGTACATAGTGCAATTGGGCTGCAGCCGCCTCGATCTTGGCCCGGGTGCGAAAATTCACGCGGCCGGGTGTGGACAGGGCCCGGGACACGGTTGACGCGGCAACACCCGACAACGCTGCCACATCGTGGATGGTGGCGGGGCGGTCCGGCAAAGCGTCGAGAGGCAAAGTCATGGGGCACGTCCTAGGAGGGATTCGGGCGGTTTGCGCAGATCCAGCCGGGGCTGCCATTGTGATGGACGCCACTGTCCTGCTAGGCAACCATAAAGCCTCCTGCCTCGTTTTGGCAATCGGTTGTCAAACTTGTTTCCATGCTTTAGGCTCAAAAATACGCAACAGCAAGTGTGCAGTGCGGCACCCAGGCCGGATGTTTGGGCGCAATCGTGCCGTACATGTCGATACATCATGGAGGCCCGCATGCCCAATGCCACTACCCCAAGCTGGACGCTCTCAGGCTTCGGCGACGAAATCGATCCCGACCCGGCTGTCCAAGCCGCCGTACTGCTGGCCCTGGGCGCCAGCCACATCGAGGTCCGCAGCGCCTGGGGAGTCAATGTTGTTGAACTCGACGACGCCCAGGTGTCCGAGCTCAAGGCCGTTCTCGACGGCGCCGGACTTAAAGTCTCGGCCGTGGCCAGCCCCATCGGCAAGGTCGACATAAGCCTCCCTGCGGACCATGAAGTGGAGCGGCTGCGCCGCATCATCGACGTCGCCAAGGCCCTGGATACCCGCTACATCCGCATGTTCTCCTACTTCCGCGCCGAAGACCAGAGCCCCGAGGACATCCGGGAAGCCGTCATGGAACGCCTGGCCCTGCTCGCAGCCGAAGCCGAGAAGGCCGGCGTCGTGCTGATCCACGAGAATGAAAAAGACATTTACGGGGACACCCCGGAGCGCGTCCTGGACATCCTGGAAACCGTGAACTCCACGGCGCTGCGGGCGGCGTGGGACAACGCCAACTTCGTCCAGGTGGGCGTCAAACCGTTCACGGACGCCTACGCAATGCTTCGCCCGTACCTGGAATACCTGCAGGTTAAGGACGCCATTGCCGGCACCGGCGAGGTAGTCCCCACAGGAAAGGGCGACGGCCAGCTGGTTGAAACGCTGACGGCGCTGAGTCAGGACGGCTATACCGGGTTCGCCTCACTTGAACCGCACCTTGCCGCCCAGCATGAACTTGGCGGCTTCTCAGGCCCCGCCGCCTTTGGTGAAGCGGCCCGTGCATTCCGCGCCGCCACCGACGCCATTGGTGTCAATCTCGCCTAACCCGCAGTTCCCCCCAGCATCAGACGAAGGAGTCACCATGCCCAGAGTTGCCGTCATCGGAGCCGGAGACGTTTCCACCATCCATTTCGAAGCGATTGCCGCCATTGACGGTGCCGAGCTGGTGGCTGTCTGTGACACGGACCCGGGCCGGCTGGCTTCGGCTTCGGAGGCCCATGGCGTTCCCGGATACGCCGATGTTGCGGCCATGCTGGATGAGGTGCGTCCCGACGTCGTCCACGTCTGTACGCCCCACAACCAACACGCGGATCCGGCTATCGCGGCCCTGGAGCGCGGGATCAATGTCATCAGCGAAAAGCCGCTGGCCAGCACCCTGGCCGACGGCGAACGCCTGGCTGCCGCCGCTGCAGCAAGCACGGCGCGGATCGGGATCTGCTTCCAAAACCGTTACAACCAGGCCGTCCAGGTCATGGCGTCACGGCTCGCCAGTGGAGAATTCGGTGCCGTGCAGGGTGGATCGGGCACTGTCATGTGGTCACGGGATGCCGCCTACTACGAGAACCGCCCGTGGCGAGGAACCTGGGCCGGCGGTGGCGGGGGGCTGCTCATGAACCAGGCCATCCACACCTTGGATCTACTGCAATGGATGATGGGGGAGGTCGCCTCGGTGTCGGGCCATGCGGCCACGCACGCCCTGGGCGATGCCATTGACGTCGAAGACACGGCCGAGCTGGTGCTGACGCACGGCAACGGAGTGCGCAGCGTCTTCTATGCCACCTTGGCCAATTCGGTCAACGCCCCGATCACGGTGGATATCGTGGCCGAAAAGGCGACCCTGCATTTGCGCGGGGATTTGACCATTACGCATGCCGACGGGCGGGTTGAACTTGTGGCGGAGCGCCGTGCGGCCTCCGGGGGGCGCGACTATTGGGGGGTCTCGCACCAACTCTTGATCGAGGACTTTTACTCCCAGTTGGGCCAGGACGGACCGTTCTGGATTGATCCCGTGGAGGCCCGGAAGTCGCTGCGGATCATTAAGGACGTCTACGCCCAGAGCTATCCCGATGCGCTGGAGCAGGTCTCGTAGCCCTTTTCCGTCGAAGGCCCCAAGCCGTCCCAGAGCCGGACTGCCGGGGTGGAATCCATG
>JBAUMA010000485.1:0-1885 GCA_049578485.1 Specibacter sp. | reverse complement strand
GGGTAACCGTGCTCCTCAATTTCCCGTTTGTAATCAAAGAGCGTCGGGTTTTCCTCGGTCAGGGGAGTAGGAAGGCCACGTTGAACCATTTCTCCGGCGTCTGCCAGCACGATTGCCTCCAGCCCATCGAGCATTGAACGGATCTTTCCGATCTGTCGGAGTTGTTCAAGCCCTTCCGCGGGAGTGTTGGGACACGGCCCTGTTGTGACCTTGGTTACTGCGCGTCGAAGTGGGGTGGTGCTGAGGAATCTTTCGACTCCGGCAATCCAGGTGCCGACGCTGCCTCCGTGGGGGCGAGAGCCTGCGGGTGGCACTCCGGGGCGCTCGGCCCCTAGATGTAGCTGGTGAGCGGCAAATTTACCCATGTTCAAGTGCAGCATGAATGCGTTACCGAATCGCCGATGGGTGCCCGGCCTGTGGAGAACTTCGGGCGCCAAGATTGGCGCGAGGGGTCTTTCGGGGGCGCGCTTCGGCGCGCTCTGCTGCAGTTCCCCAAGGTGTCGATTCGTCGTCTCCGAAAATGTCCGCTATGCTGGAACCTGCTTTTAGAAGCAAGCTGGAGGATTCGCCTAGCGGCCTATGGCGCACGCCTGGAACGCGTGTTGGGTTAACGCCCTCAGGGGTTCAAATCCCCTATCCTCCGCGGATACGATATCGGTCTTGACTTGAGAAATCAGGTCAAGGCCGATTTCGTTTAATATCTTTTCGCCCCAAGAGCGCCGAGCCAGGGCATAGCCATCAGGCGGGTGTCGATGCCCGGCTGATCGCGGGACGGCCGCGAATCCACACCCGCGTAGACATGCGCCGCACGCATCCAGCACCCATCCTGGCCAGGTGTTTTGATCGTTTCAAGGCGCGCTGTGACGCCGGTGACCTTTGACGAACGATCCGCGCCGTAACGTACGCTAGGGAAAAAGATCAATAGACTGATTTAGACCTCGCACCGTCCGCGCGTGGTCTCGTGAATTCTTGAAAGGTGCGCTTGATGAGTGATCGCCGTGTTGCCGTCGTAGTCGAGGATGACGAGGACATTCGTGGCCTGTTGGAAGCCGTCTTGCAACAATCGGGCTTCGACGTCCACTCCACAGATTCGGGCGTCGAAGGTGTGGATCTCGTTGACTCTCACCGACCGGACTTGGTGACTTTGGATCTCGGCCTTCCGGATATCGACGGGTTCGAAACCGCACGCAGGATCAGGACGATCTCGAATGCGCACATCGTGATGCTGACGGCGAGAACAGACGAAATCGATACGGTTCTCGGGCTTGAATCTGGAGCCGACGAATATGTGACCAAGCCATTTAGGCCACGCGAGTTGCGGGCCCGGGTTGATGCCATCATGCGTCGACGCAACAGCCAGGTTACAACGGAAATGCGGAGGCCGGCCGTCGAAGTCCTCTCGCCCGCAGACCTTGTTGCCGCTCCCGGGGAAATCGTTCGTTCGTTGAACGGGCTGACGCTCAACACAGCCACCTACACCGTTGAGGTGGATGGCCATGCGAAGAACATGACGCCGACGGAATTCATTCTGTTGGATGCGATCCTGAGTTCAAACGGGCGCATCCGAACCAAGACCGATCTTGTCCGTCGTTTGCGCGACGAAGAGGGGGACTCCGGAACATTCGTTTCCGCTTCCGACGAGCGTTCGGTGGAGGTTCACCTGGGTAACCTTCGCCGCAAGCTGGGGGATTCCGCAACCAGCCCGCGGTGGATCGAAACCGTTCGCGGTGTTGGTTACCGATCTGCGGCAAAACGCTAGACGCGTCCGTGCTCCGGCCCAGTGGACTACGGAAATGTAGCCAGCGTCGTAAGCATTTGAATTGAGTTCCTGCCGACCTCGCGAATCTGCTTGATCAGCTCGCATTGCCTCTCGTAGAGCATGTCC
>JBAUMA010000484.1:0-5898 GCA_049578485.1 Specibacter sp. | reverse complement strand
GGGCCAACCTGCTCGCAGCAGCAAGCAACGTCACCGACGGCGTCTACAACATTGCCAGCGGCACCGAAACCAGCCTCCTGGGCCTGGCGGAGGCACTGCTGGCCGCCATGGGCTCGGACCTGCCGGTCGAGCACGGCCCCGAACGGGCCGTCAACGGGGTGGAGCGCCGCCTGGCCGATGTTTCCACGGCCCGGAAGGAGCTTGGCTTTACGGCCACCACCGGACTTGAGGACGGACTGCGCCAACTCGTCACATGGTGGGAGCCGCTGCGGGAGGAAATTTCGGCCGGCCGGCTGGTCGACACCGGCGCGGAGGGTGCCCGATGACCATCGAGGCCGCCGTCACGGAATCCGCCAGCGGACGGCAGCCGGCTGCCGCGCTGCCGCGCATCAACGTCATGAAGCCCTGGCTGGGCACGGAGGAAGCCGAGGCCGTTGCGGCGGTCATCGCCTCCGGCTGGGTGGCGCAGGGACCCAAGGTGGCCGCGTTTGAGGCGGAGTTTGCCCAGCGG
Source organism: Specibacter sp. (assembly GCA_049578485.1). GTDB lineage: Bacteria > Actinomycetota > Actinomycetes > Actinomycetales > Micrococcaceae > Specibacter. Next base: position 5,387 of record JBAUMA010000484.1, on the reverse strand, counting down.
CAGCACGCAGCCAAGGCCGTGGCCACCTCGAACTGCACCACGGCGCTGCACCTGGCACTGGTGGTTGCGGGCATCAAGGCCGGGGACGACGTCGTCGTGCCCTCCTTTTCCTTCATCGCCACGGCGAATGCGCCAACGTACGTGGGCGCCCGGCCAGTCTTTGCCGACGTCGAGGCAGCCACCGGCAATGTCACCGCCGACACCATCGCCGCCGCCCTGACCCCGAGGACACGGGCCGTGATCGTGGTGGACCAGGGCGGCCTGCCCGTGGACCTGGATCCGATCCGGGCCCTGTGCGACCCCCTGGGCATCGTCGTCATCGAGGACGCCGCCTGCGGGGCCGGCTCCACCTACAAGGGGCGGCCCGTTGCGGCAGGGGCGGAAGTGGCGGCCTGGTCGTTCCACCCGCGCAAAATCCTGACCACGGGTGAGGGCGGCATGCTCACCAGCTCACGACCCGAATGGGCAGCCCGGGCCGCCAAGCTGCGCGAACACGCCATGAGCGCGTCCGCGGCCAGCCGGCATTCATCCGTGCTGGCCCAGCCGGAGGAATACACGGAAATCGGTTTCAACTTCCGCATGACCGACCTGCAGGCCGCCGTCGGGCTGGTCCAGCTGGGCCGGCTCGGGGAAGCGGTCCAGCGCCGGCGGGAGATCGTGGCCCGCTACACCGAGGGGCTGGGGGATATGGCGGGGCTGCGGCTCTCGGCCGACCCCGTGCACGGCACGAGCAACTTTCAGTCGTTTTGGCTGGAGGTGCTCCCGGACTTCGGCAGAACCCGTGAGGGCCTGCTGGAAGACCTGGCCGAACACGGCATCTCTGCCCGCCGCGGCATCATGGCCTCCCACCGCCAGCCGGCCTATGCCGGCAGGGACACCGGGGGAGCCGACCTCTCGGTGACGGAACGCTTGACGGACAACACCTTGATCCTGCCCGTCTATCACCAGCTCACCGGTGGCGATCAGGACCGCGTCATTGACGCCGTCCGTTCGGCAGAAAGGGGCTGAGGGCAGTGGCAGGGCTGATTTTGCTGGCCGCCAGCGGACTGGCCCGCGAAGTGCTCGCCTCGCTGCGCAGCAGCGGGGCCCATGAGGTGCTTGGCTTCCTGGACGACGACCCCGCGCTCGCAGGCACCATGCTCGACGGCGTGCCCGTGCTCGGACGGATCGAGGACGCCGTGAAGTTCCCCCGGGCCCAATTCCTTGCCTGCGCGGGCAAGGGTGCCTCCCGGGCGCACATCGTGGACCGGCTGGGCGCCCTGGGGATTGCCGGTGACCGCTACGTCACGGTGGTCGACGACGCCGCGGTGGTTGCCCCCGGGTGTCTCGTGGGGAACGGCAGCATCCTGCTGGCCAACGTTGTCCTGACGGCCGGCGTCGAACTTGGCGACCACGTTGTGGCCATGCCGCAGGTGACGTTCACGCATGACGACCGGGCGGGCGATTTTTCGACTTTCACAACCGGGGTCAGCCTTGGGGGCAGTGTCCAGGTGGGCCGCTTTGCCTATCTGGGCATGAACTCAAGCGTGCGGGAGCGTTGCACCATCGGCGAGGGCGCAACGGTGGGCATGGGTTCCGCCGTCCTCACCGACGTGCCCGACGGCGAAACATGGGTCGGCGTACCGGCCAGGGCCTTGGGGGCCGGAAAAACTATCGAGTTGGCGACAATCATGGGGGAGAAATGACCAAAGAATACATTCCACTGGTGGACCTGCAGGCACAACAAGCCGAGGTCACCGCGGACATCCGCGAGGAATTGGATGAAGTGATGCGCACGGCGGCCTTCATTGGCGGCCCGGCCGTGGCCCGCTTCGAAGGCGCCTACGCCAAGTTCACCGGCACCCGCCACTGCATTGGCGTCGGCAATGGCACCGATGCCCTGGAGCTGGCCCTGCGCGCCACCGGGGTGCGCCCCGGCGGCGAAGTCATCCTGCCGGCCAACTCGTTCGTGGCCACGGCGGAGGCGGTGGCCCGCATCGGCGCCGTACCGGTCCTGGTGGACGTTGACAGCGCGCACCTGCTCATCGACGCGGCCAAGGTGGCCGATGCCGTGACGGTCAAGACCCAGGCGATCGTGCCCGTGCACCTGTTTGGCCAGCTGGCCCCCATGGAAGAGATCCTGCGCATCGCCGAGTTCTGCGGGGCGGCCGTCATCGAAGACGCGGCCCAGTCCCAGGGCGCACGGTACGACGGCCAGGTTTCGGGGTCGTTCGGCCGTGCCGCCGCCACCAGCTTCTATCCCGGCAAGAACCTTGGTGCCGCCGGTGACGCCGGCGCCGTCACCACGAACGATCCCGAGATTGCCGAGATGATCCGCATCCTGGGCGCCCACGGCAGCTCCGCCAAGTACGTGCACGACGTCGTCGGCATCAACTCAAGGCTTGACACGATCCAGGCCGTGGTGCTCGACGCAAAACTGCGCCGCCTGCCGCACTGGAACGCCCAAAGGCGCCACGCCGCGGCCCGCTACACCGAACTGCTGGCCTCCGTCCCGGGCGTCAAGGTCCCCATTGCGCGCCGGGACTACGAGGATGTCTGGCACCTGTACGTGGTGCAGGTGGATGACCGCGATTCCGTGCTGGAAACCCTCAACGCGGCAGGCATCGGCGCCGGCATCCACTACCCGACCCCCATTCACCTGACCAAGGCGTTTTCCTACCTCGGCAAGGGCCTGGGTGACTTCTCCGTTGCCGAGACCGCCGCGTCCCGGATCCTGTCCCTGCCAATCTTCCCGCACATCACAGTGGAGCAGCAGGAGCGGGTTGTGGATGCGCTGACGCGGGCGACTCGTCCCTCAATGACAGGCGGGACGCAGTGAACCGCCGACGGGCCTTGCTTCCGCTTGGCGTTGGATATGGGGGCCAGCCATGAGGATTGTCCGTCCGAAGCCGGCAGGGGCCACGCCGGTGGTCTCCGTCGTCATTCCTTGCTACAACTATGGTCACTTCCTCCCTGACGCGGTAGCCGGTGTCTTGGCCCAGCCAGGTGTGGACGTCGAGATCATCATCGTTGACGATGCCTCGCCGGATGGCAGCGTCCAGGTCGCACGCACACTTGCGGCCGCTGATTCCAGGATCTCGGTGGTTGCCCATGAGGCCAACCAAGGCCACATCGCCACCTACAACGATGGACTCAAGCGGGTGTCGGGTGACTATGTTGTGCTGCTCTCGGCCGACGACATCCTGGCACCGGGAGCGCTGCGGCGTTCTGCGGCCCTTATGGAGGCCCACCCCGAGGTTGGGCTTGTCTATGGCTATGCCCCATCGTTTGAGTCAGAGGCCCCCGTGGCACGCACCCGCGTTCGAAGCTGGACAATTTGGGAGGGTGAGGAATGGGTGCAGAGAATCTGCACCCGCGGAACGAACCTCATCGTCAATCCCGAGGCAATGATCCGGCGTGACATCATGGACCGATTGGTTGGTTACGACGCAGACCACCCGCAAGCAGCAGACATGTTGCTGTGGATGCAAGCTGCAATGCATGGTGCTGTTGGGCGGGTCAACGGTCCCGACCAGGCCTTTTATCGGGTGCATGGAAACAACATGCACATGACCGATTTCAACGGGATCGTGGCTGACTTTCAGGGCAGGTCACGGGTGTTCGAAGCGTTCTTTTCAGCCTACGGTTCCCAGTTGCACAACGAACCCAAAATGAAGGCCAAGGTCCGTTCGGCACTGGCCCGCGAATCGTCCAGGACCGCGACTGTTGCCTTCCACTCGGGGGGAGCCTATGCTGGCGCCGGGCAACAAGAGCTGACAGCCCTCGCAGCGTCCTTCAACGGCCAGGATGCACAAACTCGGAGGTGGGCCTGGTTGCCCAGCCGCCGGGACGGGGAGGCCAGGCCGCCTCACCCGCTTGCTCGCAAACCATATTTGGCGGTGGACCGGGTCAGATGGTCCATGCGCTGGAGACTGTGGCGGCGGTACGGGATATGAGTGAATCCACGGATCCGCGGGCCGTCGTCCGCGGGAGCAAGTTGATGACAATCCTCAACCCGGCTCCTGGGCGTGGTCTGACATGAACCGAATGCTGGCTCCGTCAAAGCCCACGGTCAAGAATGCCCTCGCGTGGAGCAGTGTAAGCAACCTCGTCATGCGGCTGGGAACGCTGTCGATGGGCATCGTGCTCGCTCGCATACTCTCTCCGGAAGAGTTCGGTGTCTACGCAATTGCCCTGACCGTGCAGACGGCGCTGATGACCCTGGCAGACTTCGGCATGAGCGCAGACCTCATTCGATGCGAGGACCCGGAAAAACGTGCACCGACGGTGGCGACACTTGGCCTGATCACGGGCCTGACCTTCGCGGCAAGCATGGCTGTCTCCAGCCGTGCCGTAGCGAATTCTTTGGGTAGTCCTGAAGCGGTCGATGTCATATTCATTTTGTCGTTCACTTTGCTGCTGAGCGGTGTCGGGATAGTACCCTTTGCTAAATTGCAGCGAAATCTTGAGCAGAAGAAGCTATTCCTTGTTTCCATGGTGGATTTTGTTGTCAACACGGTTTCCACCCTGGTTATGCTCAACCTTGGCATGGGTGTCATATCCCTGGCCTACTCCAGGATATTGGCTCAGAGCTGCGCCTTGGTTCTCCAGTATGTTCTTGCGCGCCAAAAGGTCAAATTTGGCATTGACAGGTCGCTGGTTGGCCCTGTGCTCAGGTTTGGAATACCTGTCGCTGCGGCAAATCTACTGTCGTGGTCACTGTTGAGCGTGGACAATGTTGTCATCGCCCATTGGGCCGGTCCCCTGGCCCTGGGGTTCTACGTCCTGGCCTTCAATATTTCAAATTGGCCGATGAGTGCTTTGGGACAGGTCATCAGGTCCGTGACGCTGCCCGTTTTTTCACGCAGCTCAGCCAGCCGGGACAGCGAGAACCTGGCAGCCGCCCTCGCATTGACCTGGGGCGTTGGACTGCCGGCGGGGCTGTTCCTGGCCGTACTGGCAAAACCCTTGATTGTCTTCGTTTACGGTGAAAAATGGGGTGCGGCCGGTCCGGTTCTTGCCGCGCTTGGGCTATTCGGCGCCCTGCGACTACTCTTCGATGTCGTCGCCTCATTCCTGCTTGCCAGGGGCAAATCCGGGCAAGTGCTGACGGTGCAAATTGTCTGGTTCGCGGCACTGATCCCGGCGATGATAGTGGGGACACATTCCTACGGCATAGTCGGCGGCGGCTGGGCTCATGTGGTCGTTGGAATCGTTGTGGTTCTCCCGGCCTACCTAATTGCCCTTCGGTCTGTAAGAGTGAGGTATGCAGTTCTTTGGGGCGCTATTTGGCCGCCGCTATTGGCAGCATTTCCAGCAGGTTTGGCGGGGTACTTCGTTGCCGGAATGTTTCATTATCCTGTCGTTTCGCTGATCGCGGGGGGACTCGCAGGAGGCGGCCTATATGC